>JANLPS010000461.1:0-4350 GCA_031367385.1 Archangium sp.
GTGAACGGCCGCGGGGTCGAAGGTGCTGCGGTGATTCTGACCAGCTCGAGTGGTTCGCTCGTGCAAAGCGCCTTGGTTACCGATGCTAATGGGGACGCGGTCACGACCCTGAACGTGGCCGTTGCGACGATGGCGGTTCGAGTGACTGCGAGAAGTGGCGACGCCACTGCCGGTATGACCGTACAGCTCGTCGACCCGAACAGAATCCTTTGGACTAGCAATGGCCCTCGTTTGCCCAATGAGCTTACGGTTCGCGGAGGCCCGATCGACTCAATGCCTCTCTTTTTCAGAGTGTCAGACGCGTTCAACCAACCGATCGAAGGCCTCCTCGTGTCATTTGAAGTTACGCCAGGGTCGGCAGAGGCGGCGCTGACCACGACCTCTGTGCGCACTGACGCGGATGGCTTTGTTCAAACAACGCTGCAGGCCGGAACCCAACGAGGGGTTGTTCGGGTGAACGCTTTGGTTGCTGCTACTGCCGGCGCGAACCCACTCAACGCAGCCGCCGAAATAACTGTCCATTATGGGACGCCATCGGACGGTCGATTGGAGTTGGATTGCAGTGCCAAATCACTGGGGGCGCTGCCGGTTCCGCGACCCGAGCAGGCTTCGCTGTGCACAGCGACCGTCCTAGACCGATTCAATGATGTCGCTCCCTACCCAATCGAAGTTCGCTGGCTTGCCGAAGCTGGGACGATCCCAACGGTGACGTCTACCAATAGCGGAGCTGGCAGGTTTTCCGTCACGTACCTGACCGGCCCAGATCTTCCTCGTGAGGTTGCCCCAATTCTTGGGGAGCCATTCGAGGGCGAAAAGAACCCGCGAGATATGTTCGTCACCATTCTTGCGGCTGTCCAAGGCGAAGAAGAGTTTTGGGATTCTGCGAGCGTGCCAGAGGACGGCATTTGGCAACCGGGCGAGTGGTTCGTCGATCTTCCCGAGCCCTACCTTGATGAAAACGACAACGGAACGTGGGACCCCGGAGAGCCCTTTCTCGACACCGATCGGCTGAACTGCACCACGGGAATCAAGGTGCCCAAAAACAATCGTTGGGACGGCCCGAACGGTTGCTGGGATCACGATACGGTTATTTGGCGAACCACTCGCGTCGTTTACACCGGTGACCTCGACACCAACCATTTCGAGTCGACGCTCCCCTCTACAATGATGCCTGGCGAAACCGTCACAGCAGAGTTTCATTGGTTCGATTCTTATTTCAATGGGTTTGCGAGCGATCGCATCTCCATTTCAACACCCATCGTGAGTGGGTACGGCTGCTCAGTGACAGCCGCTCTCTCCGACCTCGGCAACGGACTCGGCCACACCGCCGAGTACTACGTGGCGAAAGCAACAGAGCAAGCCGACGGCTCCGTGGTGGAAACTGGCACGTGCACAGCCCTCGATAGAGTGATGCCCCCGACGGCTGGCGAAGTATGCACACGCGGCTTTCGCATCACCGGATGGAAGACGAAGCCGCTCAGCGGGACGCTCACGCTCAGCTCACTCGACGCGGGTGTTGCCAGCCAATGCACCTGGAACCTTGTGATTGCCAATTCGCAAAGTAGGCCTCCAGCGACGCATCAATTCAAAATGACATTCTCGCCGTAACGCTTCCCCCGCCAAGTATGCGGGACCTGTGGCTGACTCACCGTTTTCGGTCGCTGATGCGCGAGAGCAGGTCGGCCAGCACGGCGTCGAGTGGCTTCTTCACCGGTGCCGGAGGCGCCTGCCCCGCCTGCGCCAACTGAAACAGCTCGGTCAAGCGCTCACGCACCAGCTCCGAGTCAGGGCGGTCGGCCATTAACTTTCGGTAGATGGCGATCGCCCCGCGGTAGTCGCCTTTTGACGCACACACCTCGGCCGCGTCGTACGGCGAGGAGGGCGCGCCTGCGATCGATTCAGAGCGAAAGTTCGACTTGGGGTTCATCAGCTCGGCGGGCTGCAGGTTCTCTTGCAGCTCAGCCACCCGGCGCGCCAACGACTGGTCAGCGGGGAAGGCGGCGGTCAGCGTCTTGTACAACCCGAAGGCCTCTGACAGCTCACCCCGCCGAAGCGCACGCTCGGCTTTGGCTTCGACGGCTTCGCGTTCGAGCGGCGACATGGCTCGCATTTGTTCACACCTGCTACATTCGGCACGTGTTTTTTCTCGTGCTTGCCGCGGCGCTCTCGACTGACTCGCTCGGGCCGCCGGTACGGCACGAGGGCTTTCAGCTGAGCCCGCCCAAGGCCTTTCACATGGCCCGGCTCGATTTGTTTCACGGCACCCGGGTGGGGTCGATTGGCGGCAACGCCTACCTGGCAGCCGCATTGCTCGACGGCGACGGCGAAGACGCCGCGTCACTGCTGCTGACCGTGGTCGACAGCTCGCTCGACATCGGGCCCGGCGTTCGCGACACCCTCGCCACCCAGGTCGCCAACCAGTTCAAGACCGACCTCGATCAACGCTTCACGCTCGAGCGGGTCGACGTGGTGCCAGGCCAGCGGGTCGAGGTGCGGGGCTCGGTTCGTTCAGGCTCGCAGGCCAGGCAAATTCTGGTCGCCGCCTTCCCCGGAGAGGGCAAGCACACCGTCGCCATCTACAGCGTGCCCACCGGCCGGTGGGACGAGCTGCGCGCACCGATCGCCGATTCGCTCGACTCGTACCGGGTCGAGACCGCGTCGAACCAACCGCCGTCGCGGCGCTGGGCCTTCGGGTTCGCCTCGCTGATCGCTGCATTGTTGGTCGCCTCTTTCGGCCTGTGGAGGCGCCGCCGCGCGAGCCGCGCTGAAATCGACCGGCCGTCTGAGTAGCTGGCCTCAGATTCCATAGTTCTGCCGTACCCGGGCCTCACGCGGGTAATTCGCAGAAAAGTGATGTTACAAAATTGCAACCCATGGGTTTCAAGCGCGCTCGAACACATCTGCGCCACTGACGAATCAGACCGGCCTGTGGAGACCCCGCCGCGCCAGACGCGTTGAAATCGACCGCCCGTCTGAGTAACCAGCCGGCGCATGAACTCAGTGACCGAGCGAACCAACGCGCTCAAGAAGATGCCGCTGCTCGCCGACCTGCCGCACGGAGAGCTCGAGGCCATCGCCAAGCGGCTCACCGTCGAGACCCACGCCGAAGGCACGGAGATCATCAAGCAGGGCGCGAGCGGCTCGTCGGCGTACTTCGTGCTCGAGGGGCAGTGCGAGGTGCGCCGCACCAGCAAGCGAGTCACCAAGCGCCTCGCATTCTTGAAGAGCGGTGAGTTCTTCGGCGAATTGTCGATTCTCGCGCCCGCTCCGAGGTCGGCGTCGGTGTTCGCGTTCGAAGAGACCACCTTGCTGGTGCTCACCGAGAACGAATTTCGCGCGGCGCTCCGTGCGAATCGGTCGATGAGCCTGCACCTGGTGACCGCGCTCGCCCAACGACTGCAACGGCAAGAAGACGAGTTTTAGCTACCCGTTGAGCAGCACCCACAGCCACGAGAGGCTCGCGTCTCGGTCACCTTTTCGAAGGTCTGCGAACGACACGGGCGTCAGCGTGCCCGGCAACTGAAGCGGGTTGGCCGTGAACAGCACTGCGTACTGCTTGGCGCCCACCAGCGCCTGCCCCGAGACGACATCTCCTGCGCCGGTGCGCTGCGACAGGTACGCCGCCACGTCGCCCGCAGTGCCTGAGAACACGTACTCGAAGCGCTGCTCGAACGTGGCTTGCCCCGGCTTTTGACGAACATGAATTCGGTACAACCCCGGCCTCGAGCCCGTCGCGACGAACGAGGTGTCGCGAATCTTGAGAATCGTGGTGTCGCGCAGCTTCACGCTGGCGGTACTCGGTATCGCCGAGCCGAGATCAGCGAGCGCCGTTGAGAACCCGACGTTCGCCACATTGGTGAGAGAGCCTTCGGTGCCGTAGTTGCCATTCGAGGCGACCGAGACGTTGCCATTGAGCTGCACGTCGGTGATCGGCCCCGCCGCACCGTTCGCGCCGCTGATCAAGATGCCGGGGTGCGAGATGATCTGACCGCATTGGTACACCTTGTTGTTCTTGATCGTCACGCCGTTGCTCGAAGCACTGTGGTAGCTCGGCTCCGAGGCGACGATGACGCCGGCGCCCGCGACGCCGATGGCCCAGTTGTCGTGAATGTCGATGCGGTCGCCGCCAATCACCGAGTAGCCGCGGCCCCAACCCGACTTCAAGATGGTGTTGTTGAACCACTCCATGTCGGCGCAGCGGGTGCTCGACTCGCCGTACGTGACGCAGGCCACTCCATCGTCGCCATTCGAAGGGGCTTCGTTGTAGACGAAGTTGTCCCACACCCATGAGCGGGCGGCGGCGTTGGTGTGGTGAATGTGGTCGGCGTACGTGTGATGCACGTAGTTGCC
>JANLPS010000495.1:0-8158 GCA_031367385.1 Archangium sp.
TTGGTGAAGAACTGCAGCTCGTAGCCGAACGCCTTTTCGAGCTTGGGCAGCGCCATGATGCCGGCGTTGCAGATGATCGCATCGAGCTTGAGGTTCATTCGCTTGACCGTCTCGACGCACGATTGCAGCGACTTGGGGTCGGCCAATTCACACGCCAGGCCGGTGACTTTGCCGGTGACCTGCTTGGCGGCGTCTGTGGCCTTTTGCTCGGTTCGGGCGGTGCCGATGACGTGCGCCCCGCGCATCGCCAACACCCGCATGGCCTCGAAACCCAAGCCTGAGTTGACTCCGGTGATCAAAATCGTCTTGCCGACCAGAGACAGGTTTTCAGTCACCTGTTCAGCGGTAGAGCCGTACCCAAAACCACTCGGACCATTCGATTTGAAGAGCTCAATGAGAGACATGGGCACTCGTTAATGCTTTTTGCCCGAGTTCGCTCGTGAAGCTGTGTCAAGAATCGCCCCCGGCGGCGTGGACCTGTTGACGCTGGGGCGAGTCACTCGCCCGCGACGGTGTAGACCCCATTCACGGCTGAGATTTGAACACCGAATGACAACAAGTCAGTGCCGCCGTCGAAGACCAAGTCTGGCGCGAACAGCGTGCTGATCAGCGCATTGGTTTGAATTTCGCTCACCGAGATCGCACAGTCTTTGACATCGGCGTCGAACAGCCCCAACAGGGTTGCTCCCGTCGACCCGTTCGCGCAGCCGCAACCCGGAGGCGTCGTGCGTTGGGTGCAATCGCGCGCGACCAGCGTCGCGTACGAGGCCTGCATCGACGGGTAGAGGGTGGTGTCCCGCTCCGAGGCGGTGATGCCGCCGGCGATGATGCCCGTTTGAACCCCGCTCGCCGTGATGCCGCCCAGCCGCACGCGCGCCACCTTCAGCTGCAAGGCGATCGGTGACGAGCCCAAAATCGACACCGCGAGTGCAAGGTCTCCGGGGCCGGCGTTCAGCACGCCCGCTGAGATCGAACCCTTCAGGGCGGGGAGCTCTGGCGTCTGCGGGAGGACCGTGAAGCTCGCGCCACCATCGAGGTGTTGGCGGCAGGGGCCCGCGTCGCTCCGACAGGCGGCAGGCATTGGGTTCGACCCGGCGAGAATTCGAACCGAGGCTGCGGTGGCCGTCGTGAAGTCAGCGGCAGCCACATCGAGCAGCACCGTCGTTGCACCGGTGTCGATGGCCACCTGCGTGGCGTCGTTCTCGAGGCCCTGCATCGCCAACGTGGCCGACAGCTGACCCACCTGGTTGTCGACGGTGCCGTCGTCATTCAGGTCGAGGCCGAACGCTCGCGCCTGCTGATTGTTGTTGGGCACCGACAGCGTCGAGACGACGTAATGGGTGTGAGGCACCGCACCCGCATCGGCCTTGACGCCCGAGTCGAGGCTGCCCGAGTCGATGCTGCCGGAGTCGTGGGTGCCGGCGGAGTCGTTGCACGCCGTCAATACCAGGCCCGCGAACAGAAGTGCTCTCGCAAGAAATCGCATTGATGCGCATGTACCACCAGGCGACTGGCGTTGGTGGCGCTCTCGCCATGGTCAAAGGCGAAAGCACCCGCTTTGGGTCGCGCGCCCCCTGAGCGCTGCACTGGCTTGATGGTTTTGGCGACCGTGGGCCAGGGCAGGTTCACGGTGCAGCCGGCGCGCGAACGAGGCGGAGGGCCACTCCGATGATCGAGCCGAGGGCCCAGCGCCAGCTCGGGGCGTGCGCGCGCACCGCGGCGTCTTCGAGCGACAACAGCACCCCGGCGAGCGTGCAAGCGATGAAGTCGAACGACATCACATAGGTGAATTGATCGTCGCGAAAGAGCGCGGGAAAACCGGCCAGGTCGCCGCCAGCGAAGAAGAGCAGGGTGAAGAGCGCTGCCAGCGCAGTGCACAGCAGGGCGAACCAGCGGCTGCCCAGGCTCCTGAGCCAAAAAACGTTCTGGGTTTCGCGTGGTGCGCCCCAGCGACGAAGCACCAGGTACGGCATCAACGCGAACGCGCCCAGCGCGAAGGCCCCCAGAACGAATGGCCACCGCCACACCTTGGTCTCGCGGCTGTCGAAGGCCAGCATGGCGGCGAAGATCATCGGCCAAACGCCCATCAGGCAGAAGAGCGCGAAGAAGCTCAGGTTGACCCCGTCGAGCTGCCCCTGAAGCAGGTGGCCGATTCGCTCATTGGTTCGAGGGTCAGCGTCGGGTGAGGTCAGAAAGGCGATCGCCAGCAGGGCCACCCAGACGCTCAGCGAGACCCAACGCAGCGACTTGAGCATCATCGCGTGCCGCTTGCCGTGGCACAGAAGAACGGAAGGGTTTGCATGAACAGTGCGGCGCCTTTCTAGTTGATGCAGCTCAGTGAAATCGGCGCGCTCTGGTTGTTGCCGGCGCGGCACTCACGCAACACACCGCCGCTGATTCTCGCGAAGACGGTCGCGGTGCCGTTGAGCACTGCCGGGTCTGTGATTGCGAAGACGATGCCTTCAGACTGAGCGGGCCCCAACACTCGCGATGAGCTGACGGTGCCCAGCACCGTGCCACTCGAGGTGAC
Source organism: Archangium sp. (assembly GCA_031367385.1). Lineage (GTDB taxonomy): Bacteria > Myxococcota > Myxococcia > Myxococcales > Myxococcaceae > JAEUJT01. The sequence goes on from JANLPS010000495.1 coordinate 2,531, forward strand.
GACCTCGACGGTGACTCCGCGAGCCAGTGGGGCTTCGCCCAGGTTGCGCACCAACACCCGCACCGTGCCCGCGGAGTCGCAGTTGGGCTCGACGCTCACCACCGCGTCAGGGGCTGCGAACTCGAAGCCCGGCTGCTTCTGCTGCCGAAAATTGTTGAGGCCTGGCTGCGACCAGTTCGAAGCCGCGACTCTCGGCACGGTGCCGTCTTCCTCGATGTTGGTGACGGAGTAGGCGTGCTGATTCCAAATGCGGCGGGTGACGACCCAGTCGTTGGTCGCGCTCGAGAAGACCCGAATGCCCGAGTACCGGGTCGTGCTGCCCGTGCACGCGAAGGCATACGCGTTCGCCGCCACGACCAGGTCGGCCTGCCCATCGTTGTCGACGTCGGCCACCAGCGGGTACTCGATGAGCGTGCCACTGGTGTTGCACGTCGTGAAGCGGTCGACGCCGGTCGCACTGTCGTACACGTGCAGCTGCAGCTCATCGGCGTAGACCGCCTCGGTGCGCCCATCGCCGTCGAAGTCGAACAGCGAGCTGCCGGTCGCGGCCGACGAGCAGTCTTGGGTCTCGCGCGTCCACAAGAAGACGTCGGCGTTGGCGACGGCGGGGTTCATCAACTTGCGGCCGTCGAGCACGGCGTAGCCAACGCCGCCGGCCAGCGCGATGTCGGGGTAGCCATCGTGGTTGAAGTCGCCCGCGGTCGGAGGCCCGCCGCCGCCTCCGCGCCCAGCCGACCCCGCGGGGCACCGGTTGGGGTCGATGGTGCCGTTGATGTCGAGCCCGCTGCGAATGATCTTCGCCTGGCCGGGCGACGCCTGGTCGTAGTGCCAGATGTGCATCGTGTGCGACCCGGAGTTGATGCCGATGATCTCAGGCAACCCATCTCGGTCGAGGTCGGCGACCGCGGTGAAGCTGGTGGCGTAGGTGCTGTCTGCGAGCAGGGAGCCGTCGGCTGACATCGCGCGGGTGCCAGAGACCAGGTCGGGTTTGCCGTCGCGGTTGATGTCGGCGACCACCGGGTCATTGAGTGGGAGCGCGTGGGCCACCTTGAGAAGGCCGGTCGCGCCGTTGAGCTGGGCGTACTCGGTGATCACCTCGACCTGGCCGTCGCCGTCGACATCGGCGATCGACGGCGTGCCGCAGCCGAAGCTCGACGTCCACAGCGTCGTGCCGTCGCCTCGCAGGGCCACCGCGCCGCCGGCGCCGCAGCCGACGATCTCATTGCCGGGTAGCCCGTCGATGTTGCCCGAGGCGAGCTGGCCGCTGGCGTAGAACACGCCCGGGCGCTCCCAGGTCTGCACCAGCTGCCCGCCCTTGACGGAGATGGCGTGCACGATGCCGAGGTCGCTGTACGCACCGCCGGTGAAGGTGGTGAACACGATGTCGGGCTGGTCGGTGGCGCCCACGATGCCGTCGCAGTTGTCGTCGTCGAGCTGGGTGACGATCGGCGCCATCATCACGTCGCTCGTGAATGGCGATGCGACCACGCCGCCCCAGCTGTACTTCACCACCGGCGTGAAGGCGCCCCCTGAGGGCATGAACTGGCAGGCCTCGACGCAGCTGACGCCCGCGCCCGCCGGCGTACCGCCATCGCGGGTCGCGCACACCGGAGGCCTGGGCAAGCACCGCCCGGTCGGGGCGCTGGAGCCGATGCACAGGCCCGCGTCTCTCGGAGCCCTCACGCCCGCGTCGCCAAAAACCCGTGCGAAATCGCAGAACTCGGTGGCCGCGCAGTCACCGACCTCGCGGCAGACCACGCCCGGCGAGACGCAGGTCGCGAACGAACAGAGCGTGCCTCCGCCGCAGCATTGACTGCCGCACACCGAATCAGTCGCGCAACAGGTGCCGCCGGCGCAGACGCCTCCGTCACCGCAGGCCTTGCCATCGACGCACGCCAAGGTGCCGCCTGCGTCAACCACGGCGCCGCCACCGTCAGAGGTGCCGCCGTCTCGACGCCCGCCGTCGGAGTCGTTGTTCGAGATGGTCGCGATGTCGTTGCAGGTGCACGACGGGGCTCCGACGAAGACGATGGTTACGAGGAGCCAGGAGCGCATGCACCCAGTGTAGGCTGCCTTGATGGCCACGCTCCATTTCATCTGCGGCAAAGCCGGCGCAGGCAAGACCACGTTGGCTCGTGAGCTTGGTCGAAGGGCTCCCGCCGTCGTCATCTGCGAAGACGAATGGATCTCGACGCTCGGGTTTCAGGTGCGCGCGCTCGAGCAGTACCTCGACGCCTCGGCCCGATGCCGGTCGCTCATCGCGAGCCTGGTGCCCGAGCTGCTGCGGCAGGGCGCCAACGTGGTGCTCGATTTCGCGGGCAATACCGTGAAGGGCCGGGCCTGGGTGCGCTCGCTCTTCGAAGCCGCGAAGGCCGATCACCAATTGCATTGGCTCGACGCGTCAGACGAGGTGTGTCTGGCGCGCATTCACCAGCGCAACGCCGAGCGCCCCGAGGGCCTCTACTGGGGCCAGGTCGCCGACGAGCTGTTTCATCAGGTCACCGCGCGCTTCGTGGCTCCCGGGGCAGACGAGCGCTTCGAGGTCGTCCGGTCTGTCGTGAAGAGTGCTATCTGACGCTCGCGATGAGCTCGTTGCGCTACCTGCGTGACTCGTTGGCCGCGCGGGGCCTTTCTTCAGCCCTGAACGGCCCTCAGCGCGGCGAGCTCGGGGGTGTCGCCATGAGCCAACCACGCGAGATCTTCGACCTGAATACCATACCCCACAGGGTGAAACGCTCGGCGCCCGCCTGGGTCGGCGAGCGCGCGGGCGATGGTGCCCATGGTGATGGGAAAGCCTTCACAATTGAACTCGCGACTCCCCAGGCTGCGTCCGGCCGCCGTACTCCAGTCTGGCTCAAAGCGCGTGTCGCTGAGCGTGAAGCCGAGGGCCTCAGCAAACGCGGGGTACGTCAGCTCGGAGTTCATCGGGTCGAAGATCTCCGAGGGGTGCTCAGCCTCGGCGAACTTCTCGAGAAACGAACGCCCGAAGACGGCTCCAGGCCCGTGCGAGGCCCACTGGGGCGGCTTTTGATAGCGCTCGTGCATGAAACGGCAGAACCGTTCAAATGCCGGCCGGTGCTTCGCCCAACTCGTCCATGCCCAATCTTGGGCGACCGACGTGAGCGGAGTGAGCCCGCTCAGCCGCACAGTGCGCGGGTCAGCGTCGGCATGGAGTGACTCGAAGGAGGTCGCTAGGAGCAGATCCCATTCGTGGTCAAAAAGGACATCAAACGACATTGCCTGGCCGCTGCGCCGAAACCACGCTTTGACCATCAGGTCGCTGTGCATCCAATTCCAGTATGGGTCGGAGGGTGTGGCCACGCAGAGCTGATCGAGCAGCGGCGCGACGAGCTTTTGGTGGGTCGCGAACTCCGACGGGGGGCCCCCATACAGCCCGACGAGCTGAGCGCGCGGGTTGAGTGCTCGAATGACTCGCACGCGTTCGCGACAGACTTCGGGTTTCCTGTGAAATCGAAACAAGATCAGACTTCGGCGCGGGTCACCCATTCATCGCCTCTACAATGATGAGGCTGTCTGCGTTGCCGATTGGCTTGACCCGACGATCGGCGATGAGGCGGTCGACGACGACTCGTACCCCCGGCCAACCACTCTCGTAGTCGTGAAAGGCAACGAGCCCGCCGTTGGCGAGATGGGGAAAGAAATGTTCGAAGTCTCGCGATACATTTCGCTGATCGTGCAGACCGTCGATGAAGAGAAACGCGATCGGCTGGGCCCAATCAACCTCAAATGAGTACTGCCGCACCGGGACGACCTGCTCACCGAGCCCAAACCGGGTGACGTTTGAAACGAACGCGTCAAAAGTGTTGAGCGGGCGGGCGCTCCCCGGTGAAACCTGCGCGAGCTCCATCTCGCCGGTGTGAGGGTCGACCGCATAGACACAGACCCCTTCGCCGTGCGCGCGCGCGACGTGAGCCAACACCACCGTCGAGCGGCCCTGGTAGCTCCCCACCTCAACGATCTGCGCGGGGGGCGTGACGCGCCGCAGGGCTTGCTGGGCGGCCTCGAGCAAAAGCTCGCCTTCGCGCGCGGTAAAGTAGCCCGGCACGGTCTCCATCTGCGCAATCACCTTCAGCGGCTGCAGCCACCTTTGCTTCGAGGCACGACTCTCGCGTATGCGCTCGGCGCAGGCCCCCAGGGCGCGAAGCACGAACGGGTCGAAGGGCTCGAGCGCAAGCGCGCGACGGAGCGGCTTTTCCGCGACCTCCCATTCGCCCACTGACGCGGCCGCAAGCCCGACCAGGCGTTCGCGCCGCGCGCCATAAGCGCTTTGCTGAACGAAGAGCCGATCTCCGGCAGGAAAAGGCAAGGCCGCTGCTCGTTGCGCGAAAAGGTGGGCGAGTGGGCCGACCCCTGCTTCGTACCAATGCGCGGCCAACTCAAGCAATGGCTCAGTGCGGTGAGGGCTGTGCGCGTGGGCATCGAGAAACATCTGCTGAACCAGAGGCCAGCTTTCACCGATCACGCGCGCGGTGCACGCGAGACGAAAGAGAGACTCGTAGACCTCCTCATGCCACCCGCCCAGTTCGATGCGCCGCCGAAACCATCTGTGGGCAAGGTTGGGTTGGCCGAGATCATCATAGGTTCGAGCGAGGTAGAACGTCGCTCGCGCGTTGTCGGGGTCTGCTTTCAGGTCGGCAGTCAGGAGCTCGATGTCGCGCTCCCAGGTCAGCCTCTTTCGAGCCTGGTCACGGCTGACGACCTCGTGGCGAACAGCTGCACCATCGACGCGATTGATCGGGGGCGAAGCGCCCGACCTGAGGAGAACTTCATGGGTGCTGCCGGCGTACCGCCAGAGGCCTCCGGCACGGGTCAAGCGGGGAAGGTCGAACGAGGTATCGGCCCAGATCATGCGCAGCATGTACGCTTCGTGCTCGGGGCCGCGGTCGTCTCGGTGGGCCTCGCAAAAAAGCCGCAGCGTCTCGCCTCCAAGCAACACTTCGTCACCGCTGAGCATGAGGTGAAACACTGCGGTGGGGTCGGCAAGATCGAGCGCCCGATTCCGAGTTGCGCCGAAATCGACGAACGGCTCGCTGAGCACGCGCCCAGGAGTAGAACCGAATGCGCTTCGTATTCGCTCTTGGGTGCCGTCAGTCGAGCCGGTATCGAGGATCGTGTAGCAGTCGACGACGCCACGCACCGAATCGATCAGAGCCTCGATGTTCAGGGCTTCGTTCTTGACGATCATGACAAGGGAGAGCAACGGCTGTTGGGTCATGGGCAAGGTGAATTTCGCTGGTATGGAACTTTGCTTGCCGCGCCAGCGCTCGAGATTGCGCGAATGTTGATGAGCCCCACCGGCTCGTGTGTCGGTGGGCGCCTGTCGTGACGTGCAGCGCGCTGGAGTTTAAACAGTAGAGCCAGACGCGCCCGTGCCGCCGGATGCGCCGCTCGGGCCTGACGCGCCGTATGAGCCGCTCGCGCCATATGAACCGCTGGCTCCCGAGGCGCCGCTCGCGCCTGATGCGCCATATGAACCGCTGGCTCCCGAGGCGCCGCTCGCGCCTGATGCGCCATATGAACCGCTGGCTCCCGAGGCGCCGCTCGCGCCTGATGCGCCATATGAACCGCTGACTCCCGAGGCGCCGCTCGCGCCATATGAACCGCTGG
>JANLPS010000496.1:0-33565 GCA_031367385.1 Archangium sp.
CAAGATCGTCTACCGCGCCGGTGGAGCGGCCCCGAAGCCCGTCGCGAACAAGAGCGAACAGAAGACCGACGAAAAGGGCGAGCTGAGCCTCGCGACGACGCTCCAGAAGATCATCCCGGTGCGAATCGACCGCGTTGAGGTGCGCGACAGCGAGCTCAGCTACATCGACGGTCACGGCGCGGGGGCCCCGAATATGTGGGTCAACGACATTGAGCTGGTGATCGAGAACATCGTCACCCGCAAGAACCTCGACAACGACGTGCCGATGGCCATCACGATGAGGGCGGTTGCCGCCAAGACCGCGATCGTCAAGCTGATCGCCACTGCCGACCTCCTCGTTGATCCTCCGGCGTTCACGGGCCAGGCGCAGCTGAGCGGGCTCGAGCTCGAATCACTCTACGAGTGGACGCAGGCCAAAGCGGGCATCTCGGCCTCGGGCACCGCCGATGTGTTCGCGAACTTCAACTCGGCGAACAACAAGCTGAGCGGCGACGTGAAGGTCATTCTGCGCAATGCCAAGGTGAAGCCGGCGAGCGCAAACCTCGGCGAAGCCCTGAAGGCGAAGCTGGCGAACGCGGCGATCACCATTCTCTCTGACCGGGTTGAAGGCCGCGACGCGATCGCGACCACGTTGCCGATCAAGGGCACGCTCGATGCGCCCGACCCTCAGATCTGGCCGACCATTCTCGGCGTGGTGCGCAACGCCTTCGTGCAGGGGCTCGATTGGGGCTTCAGTGATCTGCCGACGCCGACGTCAGAGAAAAAAGAAGGTGTGTTGGGGCAAGCAGCCAACGCGCTCGACAAGAACCAAGAGGCGCCAAAGGCGCAGCCGAACCCCAAGGGCGCAGCGCCACCGACCAAACCGCCCAGCCCTGAAGACAAGAAAGCCGCGGAGAAAAAATGAGAGCGCTTGCACTGTTCGCAGCATGTCTCGGGCTGGCGACGGCCTCCTGTATTCATACGCGGGAGACCAAGAGCCAAGAAGAGGCCAAGGCAGACGGCAAGACCGAGGCGAAGAACGACGACGCCAAGAAAGACCCGGAGGCGAAGAAAGACGCCAAAGGGGCCGATGGGCCGGCGAAGCCGAAGGCGGCGCCTGTTCGCTCTGAGACGATCGAGACCTCGAGAACCACCAAGCAGATGTTCAAGCCCGAGGGGCTCAAGAAACTGCAGGTCGCGCTCGCGGCGAAGTCGACCGGGGTCGACGAGAACGGCCAACTCGACGCCAAGACCCAGGAGTCATTGCGCGCGTACCAGAAAGACAAAGGGCTCCCAGCGACAGGGCTGCCCGACTACGAGACCCTGCGAAAATTGGGTCTCAAGCCTGACGACGTCTTTCAGAAAGACACGCCTGGTGAACGAAACGGCGTGCAGTAGGCTTCACGCGTGCCTGAGTACCCCGACCTCGAGGTGTACCTCGACTCTCTGAAACCGCGCATCGTGGGCAAGCCGCTGCAGCGAGTTCGGCTCGGCAGCCCCTTCGTGCTGCGCACCGTCGAGCCTCCGTTGGTGACCTTCAACGGGCGCACGGTCGAAGGCCTGCGGCGGCTGGGCAAACGGCTCATTTTCGAGCTCACCGGTGAATACTTCATCGTCATTCACTTGATGATCGCCGGGCGCCTGCAGTGGAAAGACGCGGTCGGCGCGAAGTTGCCGGGGAAAGCGGGGTTGGCGGCCTTCGATTTCGAGAATGGCACGCTGATCTTCACCGAGGTGAGCACCAAGAAGCGCGCGTCGATTCACCTCGCCCAGGGCGAGCCCGCGCTCAAGACGTACGACCGCGGAGGCCTCGAGGTGATGACCGCGCACCTCGACCAGTTCGCCGAACGGCTGCGCGTCGAGAACCACACGCTGAAGCGATCGCTGACCGACCCACGGCTCTTCGCCGCCATCGGCAATGCCTACTCTGACGAAATCTTGCACCGCGCCAAGCTCTCGCCGGTCAAGCAAACCAAGACCATGACCGGTGAAGAAATCGGCAGGCTCTTCGAGGCCACGCGAGACACCCTTCTGGTGTGGACCAAGCGGCTTCGAGACGAAGTGGGCGACGGGTGGCCCGAAAAAGTGACCGCGTTTCGGCCCGAGATGGCGGTGCACGGCAAGTACAAACAGCCCTGCCCGGTGTGCGGCGCGCTCGTGCAGCACATCGTTCATGCTGAAAACGAGACGAACTACTGCCCTCGGTGCCAGACCGGAGGCAAGCTTCTGGCCGACCGGTCGCTCTCGCGGCTGCTGAAAGAAGACTGGCCCAAGACCCTCGACGAGCTTGAGGAATATGTGGCCTCGCGTGGGGCCCCACGGTAAAAACCGAAGCCTCAATGCGCACGATTCTTCGTCGGGGAACGGTGGTGGCGGTTCTCGCGGGTCTGTTGGCGACGACGGCATTCGCGCAGGGCACGACGCTGTGGTTGGTGCGCCCCTTGTACCCGGGCCAAGAAGCCCTGGTCGAGCGCACCGAGAAGGCCCTCGACAAGTTGATGCCGGGAGAAGCGCGCAAAGAGGCCGTGATCGGGGTCAAAGAGCTCGCTGCGACGCTGAAGGGCCGCAAGGCCGATGACCTGCCGTGCTTCACCGCCGACAGCCGCTGCGCTGACCCGATTGACCCCTTCGTTGCAGGGCTGGGCTTCGACCGGGTGGTGTTGGTGCAGGGCGGCCAAGACGAGGTGGGCGTGAAGTTCAGGGTCGCGGCGTACGAGCCCAAGACCGGCAAGACGACCTCCGCCACCTCGACCAACGCGGTGCTCGAGAAGGCCCTGCTCGGAGCCGTCGCCAAGGTCGTACCCGTTGCCTCGACGCTCGAGGTGAAGAGCACGCCGCCCGGCGCGATGGTGTTCGTCGATGACGTCAAGGTCGGCGTCACGCCACTGACGACGCAGGTGCTGCCCGGCGAGCGCATCGTTCGCGTCGACTTGAAGCTGCACCAGCCGCTCGAAGAGGCGATCATCATCCCCATTCGGGGTACGGCGACACTCGACAAGACGCTCGAGAAAGTGGCCGCGCGCATCGTGATCACGGCTTCTCCCACGGGCACCAACATCGCCATCGACGGCGCAGTGCTCGGCAAAGACAAGGTCGACCGGGGCATCACACCCGGCACGCACACCATTCGGCTCACCGCAGAAAATCACCGCGACTACGAGCAGCAGATCACCGTCAAGGCCGAGGAGCAGTTCTCGCTCGACAAGACCCTCGAGCCAGTGGCCGGGTTGGCGCACGGCGTGGCCAAAGACGGCACGCTGATCTTCGATCGCCCCGTTGCTCCGCCGCCTGCGACGGGGGTCGAAGCGATCTACGAGCGAAAGGCGTATTTTCAGGCCTCGTACGAGTACAGCTCGATTCTGGGCAACACCCTCGTCGGCCGTCGCTGGGGCAACAGCGGCACCGGGCGCACCACTGCGTTCAGCACGCCGTCACGGTTGTTGATGGGCGTCGGCGCGGAGTACGGCATCTTCGGGCGCTACTTCGGCGTGACCGTTATCGGCTTGAGTTATTTGACCAACGTCGAGCGAATGGCGCTGGGCGTCGGGTACACCGCCGACCAGGGGCGCGAGGTCAGCTCCGGGGTGATTGGTCCTGCAACCCTCGACCCGGTGCGCGTGCACCTCGTCACGATTCGCGCGATTCAACCGCAATTTCGATTCGCGTTCTGGAAGGTGATGCTCTCGATTCAGCTGGGCCTGGAGTTTCGCACCGGGCAAATCTTGGGCACCAGCGACACGTTCTACAAAGACGGCTTCATGCTGCTCGACCTGCTCGCCTCGGCACGCTTGAACGCGCGCGTCTTCGTCTACGACGGGCTTTACTTCTTCGGCTCGGGCAATTTCACGTACCTCATCGCTGGGCAAACCGCGACCGACGAGAGCGGCGCAAACTACGCCGGCAAGCACCAGTGGGGCTTCAATGTGGGGGTCGGCTATGCATTCTAAGTGCGTGATGCTGGCGGTGCTCTGCTCCGCGACGGTGATGGCTGAGCCGCTGGTGGGCCCGAACGTCGGCAATGCCGACACCTTGGTCTCCGAGGGCAGCAAGCTCTTCAACCAGAAGAAGTACGCCAAAGCGTCTGACAACTTCTTGAAGGCCACCCGGGCCAACCCGTCGACGCTCGCCACCTATGTGCAGCTCGCGCGAGCCGCGACGTTGGCGAAGCAGCTCACCCGGGCTTGCTATGCGTACCGCGTGTATTTGAAGAACACGCCCGACACCCCTGAGCGAAAGAAGGCCGCCGCCGAGAGCGATCAATGCGAGCGGCAGCTCAAGACCACCAAGGGGCAGGCGCCTGATCTGACCCAGAAATACGTCGAAGAGCGCGCAGAATTTTTTGCCTCGCTCGAGAAGGGCGAGCTGCTCAAAGCCGGAGGCGCCGCGGAGTCGCTGCGGACCTTGGTGAATGACGGGTACCTCGGCCCCGACCTCGCCGACATGGCGTCGAAGCTGGGCACCGCGGTGTTGGCTGACGCCGACGCGATTCAACGCCGGGCCTTGGCGCTCGAGAAGCAGTCTCCCGAGGTGCTGCGGTCTGCGCGCCCAATGTACGTGGTCGCCGCTGATGTGGGTGTTACGCCCGCCGACTCGAAGGCCCGCATGGCTTTTCTCGACGGGTTGGCCGAGCTTGGCGAAAAAGACTACCGCAAGGCCGAGCAGCTCTTTGCTGAGGCGCACAAGGCCGACCCCAGCAACCGCGAGTACTCGTTCTACGAGGGGCTGACCCTGTATCAGGCTGGCGAGCACGCCAAGGCGCTCAAGCTGCTCGACGCCGAGCTCAAAGACGACCCGCGCACTGGTGTGTTGCGCGTGGCCCAGGCTCTCGGCAATTCTCCCGATACGGGCGCGGCAGAGCTCGAGAAGCTGCTGTTCTCAACGCGCTACCCGCCAGAGAAGTAAGCGCTCGAACCGGAGAGTTTCTTGGCCGTTTTCATCTGTCAGGTATGCGGAGCGGAACACTCCGTCGAGAGCGGCAAGTGCCCCGAGTGCGGGGCCACGCAGACCATTCGGCTGCGGGCGGTGACCGATCGAATGATCGACAAGGTCATCAAGGACAAATACAAAATCATTCGCAAGCTGGGGCAGGGCGGCATGGGCGCCGTCTACCTGGCTGAGCAAGTCGGCATCGGGCACCGGGTCGCGCTCAAGTTCTTGAAGTCTGAGTTCTCGTCAGACGCCGAAATTGCCCGCCGCTTCTTGAACGAGGCCAAGTCGTACGCGCGCGTGGCGCACCCCAACGCGGTCACGCTGCACGACTTCGGGCAAGACGAAGACGGCAACCTCTTCATCGCGATGGAGTACTGCGAAGGGGTCGACCTCAAGAAGGTGATCTCGGAGCAAAAGCAGCTGCCCATCGCCGAGGCGATTGAGGTCGTGTTGCAGGTCGCTGACGTGCTCGCGAACGCCCATGAAAAAGGGGTCATTCACCGCGACCTGAAGCCTGAAAACATCATGATTCGCCGAGGCATGCGCGGCATTCACGCCAAGGTGCTCGACTTCGGCATCGCCCGCTTGATGGACGCAGGCACCCGCCTCACGGTCGCGGGGGCCATCGCCGGTACGCCTCGGTACATGTCTCCTGAACAGGTCGAGGGCCGCGAGGCCGACCTTCGAGCCGATATTTATTCGCTGGGCATCGTGCTCTACGAGACGCTGACCGGGGTGCAGCCCTTTGACGGCAACACCATCGCCGAGATTTTGCGGCGCCAGGTGGCCGAGCCGATGCCGAGACTGGCCGAGGCCAACCCCGACTTAGACTTCGCCGCGCTCGACGCCGTGATTCAAAAAGCCACCGCGAAGAAACGCGAAGAGCGGTGGCCCGACATGCTGACCTTCGCCGACGCGCTCTCACAGGCGTTGCCGACGCAGGCGCACCTGGCGATACCGCCGCTGCAACGCACCGGCATGTCGCGGGTCAACGCGACGCCCAGCCCGGGCTCGGCGACCAACTCGTCGGGTATGGCCTTGCCAGGCAACCCCATCACCGAGCTCGAGCTCAATGGGCAGACGATGCTCAAGGGGTCGACTCCGGGAGTGACCGGGGGCTCGCCGTCGACGTTGCAATTTGGCATGGGCACGCAGCTCGATGGCCGGCCGGTTCAGCTCGATGCGTCGATTGCGCCGGTGGCACCCAAGTCGAGCACGCCGATGATCGCGTTGGTCGCGGTGGCGGTCACGGTGATTGGCGCGGGGGTGTGGTTCTTCGCGCGGTCGCCGCCGGCCAATCTGGTCGAGCCCACGCCCGTGCTGATCGAAAAGAAAGACCCAGTCGAGCCGCCGCCGCTGGTCGTCGTGAAGAGCAACGAAGACTCGATGAAGGTCGCGACCGAGGCCTCTCGGCTCATTCAAGAGACCGCCGCTCGCACCGCGCTTGCCGCGGGGCGCACCTCATTCGAGATCGCTCGGCTCGATGAGGCCGAAACGAACTTGCGCAGCGTGCCGCAAGACACGCCGGCGTTCGAAGAGGCGCAGCAGATTCTGGGCAAGATCGGCCAGATTCGGGAGTTTCTCGGCAAGGCGAATGCCTATCGCCAGCAGGGCGCCTGCCCAAGCGCGCTGCCGTGGTACCAGAAGGTGTTGAATATCAACCCAAAGATCAGCGACGCGATCAATGGCGCCAGCCAGTGCCACGAGGGCACCGTCGGTACGAAGATGGAATGAAGAAGCCGGCCATCTCGCCTGGTGGCCCTCTGAGCCGATTCATCGTTGGGTCGATGCTGCGAATCATTCGCGCTTTACCAGAGCGTGTGCGCAGCTTTCTGGCGCTTGCGGTCGCTTGGGTCGCGTGGGCGATCGGCATTCGCCGCGCGGTCGCGTTGGACAATTTGCGCCACGCTTTCCCCGAGAAGACCGAGGCTGAGCGGCGAGCCATTGCCCGCGGCACCTACCGAAATCTGGCCCTCGCGGCGCTGGAGTCGGTCACCTCTGATCTCCTCACCGACGCGCAAGTGCGCGAGCGGGTCGAGCTGCCTGACTGGCGTGGCCTCGACGCGTTGCTCGCGGCCAAGCAACCGGTGCTGGTGGCTTCGGCGCACTTCGGCAGCTGGGAGCTGTTCGCCGAGCTGATGACCCGTCGAGGCTTCGCGTTGAGCGCGGTGGTGCGGCCGCTGACCGGTGCCTTCAACGAGTGGGTCGTGCGAAACCGTCAGCTCGCGGGGCTCGAGCTGATTCTGCAGCGTGGCGCGTTGGGTGAAATGCTCAAGGCCCTCAAGCGGGGCCGCCCGGTGGTGCAGCTGGTCGATCAAGTGCTGCCCGCGAAAGACGGCGTGTTCGTCGACTTCTTCGGCCGCCCGGCCTCGACCACCCCGGCCCTCTCAATGGCCGCGATTCGCTCGAAGGCGCCGGTGTACCTGGTGTTGGCCGCGCGCGAAGGGGCCAAGCTGCGCATGATCGTCGAGGGGCCGTTCGCGGTACCCAACACCGGAGATCGCCGGGCCGACCTGACTGCTCACATCGCGCTCATCACCGCGAAGATCGAAGCGGTGATTCGCGAATACCCGGCCCAGTGGCTCTGGCTCCACCGAAGGTGGAAGGTGCAGCCCCAGGCGCCCGGCCCGACGCCCTAGATGCTCACCCGCAGCAACACGCCGGCCTGCACCAACGCCGGGTAGCGCAGCGAGCTCAGGTTGGTTCGCACCGCCGCGCCAGAGCCCACCTGCTGCGCCTCAGAGACGTTGGCGATGTCGTTGATCACCTGCGGCGTCAGTTTGAATCGCAGCTGCCCACCGGTCTGGCCGTAGAACACCGAGCCGAAGACCTGCACGGTCAAATAGGTGAGCACGCGAAAGCTGAGGTCGAGCCGGGTGAGTGCCGCGGGGTCATTCAAAATGATGATGTTGCTCAGGTTAATCGTGATCCACGTAAACTGGGGGATGCCGGGGAGCGTGAGCGAGACCCCGATGTTGTGCTGGCCTCCGTAGAGCGAGACCTGCTGAATCGGGTCTGGGCGTTGCCCGATGAGCGAGGGCATGAACGTCTGCACCTGGTACTCGATGGGCGTGCTGTAGCCGGCCGGGTTGTAGAAGTACTCGACCCCCAGAATGCCCATGTTCTTGTCGGTGTAGTTGAACTGCCACGACACGCCGCCGGAGACCTGCACGAAGAACCCCGTGGGCCGGTAGGGCTCGATGTCGCCGACCCGAGACAAGAAGTTGTCGGCGGTCAAGTCTGACGGAGTCTTAAATTTCAAGAAGTCGGCCGCGCTGCGAAAAGCAGCCTCGGCATAGACGTCGATCGGGCCCAGCGAGGTCGAGATGTCGGCCGCGTAACGCGGGCGCCGCCCCTTTTGCCAGACGCCGCTCACCGTGAGCTCTGCTGGGCCGAGCACGAACTCGCCACGCAACGCGCCGCCGAGCTGATCGAGCGCCTCACCGGTCGAGGTCAGGTTGATGCCATCGAGTAAAGCGTAGGCGTAGAAATTCCACCCGAGTGATTCGATCGGCACGTGGGCTTTGATCATGTTGACGCCGAGCCGAACGTCGAACGGGTTGAGCGCGTCGCGCGGCTGTGAGTTGAGAAAGTCGGTCGGGTACCAGATGCGCGAGACCCCCCAGCGCACCTTCTGGCGGCCCACGGTCATGTAGACCTTTCTCATGATGTCGAAGCGCAGCCAGAGCTGGTCGAGAAAGACGCTCGGGTTCGCGCTGGTCGCCGGGGTCAAGCCGACGAGTGAGCTGCCGGTGCTGCTACTCGTGGTGGTCGACGAGGTCGAGGTGCTGGTGTTACCCAAAGGCCGGGTCGGGTCGAACTGCAGCCGCGCCACCGCGAACGCGCGCACCCGATCATTCGGCCGCCCGTCGATGAACGCGTCGAGAATGAACGGAGTCGTGAGCGAGCCCTTCTCGAACGCCTTGCCTTCTTGCCAGAAGAACTGCGCCGAGAGCAGCAGGCTGGCCCCGACCTTGAGCGGGTCGGTCTTGATCTCATCGGTCTCGAACTTGTTTTGAATCGGGCCGCTGCTCAGCTGCTCGTTGTCTTGCGCCGAGCCACCGAAGCCTCCGTCAGCGTCAGGCAGCGGCGCGGTGTTGAGCAACACGGTGCCCGCATCGGCCGCCACCTCGGTCGGAGTGCCGAACATGTCGGCTTCGTCGGGCCGTGACTGTGCCAGCACCAACGCCGCGACCGCCGCCGCGAAGATCATCGGCTCTTGCTCTCGAGCCAGGCCTTGGTGAACATGTTCGACTCGAGGTTGTTCAGGTCGACCGACTTGAAGAGCACCAGCGTCGAGTTGGCCTTTTCGATCTCGTCGAAGATTCGAATCTCACCGGGGAACCAGACGTCAGACTTCTTCGACTGCGAAAAGAGCTTCTGCCACTTGGGGTAGTACGCGGTGCGGGCCAGCTTGCCCGAGGCCGCAAACTCCTGGCGCTTGAGAATGTTGCGGCTGTCTTTGTCGACCCACATTTGAATGACGGGGTAGGCCACGTCGACGCCCGGCTTCACGTCGAGCTCGAGCTTGTAGGTCTCGAACTTACCGAGCTTTTCGTCGCCCAGAAACTTGGGCTCGAACTCCTCGGCCAGGCGCGATTCATCGAAATCGCTGCGCCGCGAGTTGGTGCCGCCGATTCGCTCGCGCTCGGTCGCGCGGTCCCACTTGCCGGTGGTGGGGTCGTACGACCACAGGTTCTTGTCGAGCCGCAAGTACCCTTTGCCCTCTTCGCTCTTGGGCTTGGTGAACAGCAGCATCAGCTTGTCGTCTTGATCTCGGCGAAAGATCAGCAGCTCGCGAACGATGTCTGCCTTCTCTTTTTCTTTTTGCTCGATGTAGGCGAGCGCCTTGTAGTCACCGCCGTTGCGCTGCCGGTCGTCGATGGTCTGTAGCAGCTTGACCATCTCTTCTTTGGTCGGAGCATCGGCCCAGGCCCCCGCCGATGTGAGCACCGAAACCGCGACCACCACTGCCGAAATCATTCGTCGCATCGCTTACCCCACGTGAGACATGGCAGAGATCGGCTTGAGCCGAGCCGCCAAGAAAGAAGGAATCACCGAGATGGCGGTGATGATGCCGGTGATGAAGATGATGCCGAAAGCGACGAAGGTGGCGGTCGGCGTGACGATCAACCGTTCGCTCATGAAGACGAACTGCCAGCTCTTCGGCAGCCCGATGTTCGCGCTGTTGAGCCCGAAGGTGAGGCCCAGGCCGAGCAGTGTGCCTCCGAGGGTGCCCATCAAGCCGAGCAAGAACCCCTCGGTCACGAACATCGCCAGCACCGAGCTTCGCTGCATGCCCACCGCGCGCAACGTGCCGATCTCCCGCGTGCGCTCGCGAATCGAGATCCACACCACCATCATGATGCCGACGGCGATGATCACCACCAGAATGAAGATCACCGCGGTCGCGAAGAACGAGAGAATCTGAACGATCCACTTCACGAAGCTGGTCTCTTCTTCCCAGGTGGTGATGTCGAGCTTCTGCCCGGTCCACGACTCGTGGTTGACAGCGTCGAACTTTTGAAAGAACGCACGCGGGTCGGGGTCGAGCAGGTTGTAGCCCTCGGCCGAGAGCACCTTGCGAAGCCGCTCACGCACCGCAGGCACCTGCTTGATGTCTTTCAAATACACCTGCAGCGCGCCGGTCGTGTCTTCGTTGAGCTGGTACAGGTGCCGCAGCTGCTCGATGTTGACGTAGGTGTTCCAGCTGCTGAGCATGCCGATGCTTTTGGCGACCGCGACGACCGTCACATCGATGGTGTTGTTGGTGCCGCGGGGGGTTTGGGCAGCGATGGTGATGCGATCGCCCACCTTGACGCCCAACTTCTCGGCTTGTTCTTCGAAGAGCAGAATCGCGTCGAGCTTCTGCAGGTCGTCGATGTTGCCCTCTTTGATCACGATCACCCGCTTCATGCCCGCTTCTTGGGTGATGTCGATGCCGCCGACTCCGGCTTGCACCGACGCGGTGTCGCTGACCAGCTTGGCCCAACCACGGCCGCGGTGAACGATGTAGTCAATTTCAGGAAACTCGCGGCGAATGATGGCGTCGACCTTCTTGTAGTTCGTGACCACTGGAGCCGATTGGCCCGAGGTGACTTTGTAGAACCCGCCGACGTTGATGTGACCGCTCATCAGCGTCGTCGCCGAGGTGAGCAAGGTGTCGTTGATGCCCACCGAGACGCCGGTGACCAACAGCAACCCCGCGGTGACCAGACCGATCGCGCCACCGAGCAAGCCCGAGCGCAGGCGGTGCTGCAGCAGGCTCCGAAACGCGATCAGCGCGATGCTGGGGTTTCGAGCCACCTGGTAAATCGAGCCGAAGACCCTGACGGTCGCGACCAAGAAGGTGATGACCAGCGCGAGCAGGAGCACCGCCGCGACCAGGCCCATCAAGAGCAGAACGATTTTCATGAGTTCACTCGTCAGCCTGCATCGCCCGAAGCGGCGAGATGCGCGAAGCCATCACAGCGGGGAGCAGCGTCGAAATCAGGGTCACCGTCTGAACGATCGCGAACGCGATGACCAGGTTCGAGACCGAATAGTGGGGGTGCAGCCGCGGGCCTGAGAAGAAGAAGTACGCCACGTCGTTCGGAGCCGCGATGCCGAACACCGAGAGCCAGGTCATGAAGAGCACCGAGAGCAGAATGCCGGCGCCTCCGAAGACCAGGCCGAGCATCACCGACTCGAGCAGCACCATCGCCTGCACGAAGCCGCGCTGGGCCCCGATCGCGCGCATGGTGCCGATCATCTGGGTGCGTTGAATGGTGGCCATCACCATCGCGCCGAAGATGATGATGATCGCGATCACCACGATGAAGCCGACGCCGATCAGCAGCAGTACCCCGAAGACGCCAATCATCTTGCCCAAGAAGCCCGAGGCGGCGGCCCAGCCTATGGCCTTGATGCCCAGGTTCTTTTCGCTCGAGAGCGCGTTGATGCGGTCGATGGTCTCGTTGGTGCGGTCGGGGTCTTTGAGCATCACCGCCGCGTTGAGCACCACGCCGTCGTCTATCTCGCTCTTGCTGTAGACCCGATTGAGCAGATCTTCTTTGCGCAGCTTCTTCGTCTCGCCGCTGAACTGGGCGTCGGTGTCGATCGCGCCGGCGACAGCCTCCGTGACAACCGGTGCGTCACCTCCAAAGAGGTCGGCTTCGGCGTTCTCGCGGGTGACCACCTTGGCGCCGGTGTCTCGCTGAATCTGTTTGAGCTCTGCCAACCGGTCGGCGGTCAGGTACCCGAAGAGATCTCGAAAGCTCATCATGTCGATGAGGTTGGTCGTGCCCGCCAGAGGCGAGTTCTCGAGGCCGGTGAACCCGAAGGTGCCGTACACCTTGACGTTCACCGCGTGCACGTAGCCCGACTTGCTGAACGCGCGAATGGTCATCGTGTCGCCGATGCGCACCCGGTACAGCTCGAGCATCGGGGCGATCTCTTTGTAGAAGAAGTCGTACCGCTCGTTGAAATTCGAATCGTCGGTGTCGAAGAACGTGCCGAGCAGCACCGAGACATCGCTCTCCTGGCTGCCGAGCAACTTCTGCAACTTCTCGGTCACCTTCACGGTCGCCGCTCCGTCGAGCTGCAAGACGATGTCGCGGGTCTGCGAGCGGTTCTCCTTCACGAAGCGGGTCAGCTCGTCGTCTTTGGCGATGGTGCGGCCCGCGCCGAGGTATTCTTTGATCTTGTCGAAGCGCCGCGCGTTCTTGAGCTTCATCTGATCTTCGTAGAAGAAGTTCGCCAGCAAAAACCCGCGATGCCCCTTTGGCACCGGAGTACCCTTGATGATCTGCATTCGATCAAACGACTCTTGAAACGCGTCGAGGTCGGTGCCGACGTAGCGCAGCGGCAACATCTGCGCGTCGCTCACCTGCGGCGAGACCTTGTTCTCGAGAAACTCGAGCGATGAGAACGGGTCTTGCTCGAAGCTCGCCCAGAAGTCATCGGTCGACACCCGCTGCAGCGCGTTCACCACCTCGGGGTCGATCGACTTCTCGTCGATCAGGTCTTTGAGCGCCTTCTCGGCGTCGCCCTGCAGCACCTTGATGATCTGGCGCACGTGCGCCGCTTCGTTGGTGATTCGCGCGTTGATCTCGTCTTTCGAGAGGGCCGCGAGCGCGGGGTCGGTCGGCTCTCCAGCGCGCGCCTTGTACAGGTTGCGCAGCTTCTCCAACGTCAGGTCGACGATGTTGCCCGAGGTCACGATCGCCATCGAGGCGCCCATCGGCACCACCCGCTTCACGTTCTCGAGCTTCTCGAGCTCAGCCTTGATCTTCGGAAACTGGTCGACGTTCTTCAGGTCGGGGTCGGTGCCCATCGAGCCATAGAGCGCGAGCTCGTCTTTCGACGCGGCCGAGTAAATCTGCGCGTCGCCGGCCAACGAGCCGATCACCGACTGTGCCATCGACGCGTTGATGCTGTTGAGCAGGCTGCCGAGCACCACGAAGGTGAAGGTGCCTCCGAGAATCAAGGCGCCGATGATCAGGTTGATCGGGCTCGCGCGCAGGTTTCGCAGCGCGATCATGATCAGCATCTGCAGCCGGTCGATCACGGCCGGGCCTCCAGCATCGGGTCACGGCCCAGCGAGCGCGCCACCGCAACTTGCGGTTTCTCGCGGCCCATGATCTTGCCGTCAGCCAGCCGAATGACCGCGTTGGCGTGCTCCATCACCTTGTAGTCGTGGGTCGAGAAGATGAAGGTGATGCCCTTTTGCTGGTTGAGCGCCTTCATCAGGTCGATGATCTGCTGCCCGGTCGCCGAGTCGAGGTTGGCGGTCGGCTCGTCGGCCAGCACGATCATCGGGTCGGTCACTAGCGCCCGTGCAACCGCGACGCGCTGCCGCTGACCACCCGACAGCTCGTTGGGCCGGTGCTTGGCGTGGCTCGCCAGGCCGACCTGCTCGAGCAGCGCCATCACCTTGTCTTTACGCTGGGCCGCGTTGAGCCGCCGCTGCAGCAGCAATGGAAATTCGACGTTCTGAAACAGCGTCAGCACCGAGACCAGGTTGAAGCTCTGAAAGATGAAACCGATGGTGTTGAGCCGCAGCTCGGTCAGGTCTTTCTCTTTGAGCTTCGCCGTGTCGGCGCCCGAGACCTCGACCGTGCCCCGTGTGGCGGTGTCGACGCAGCCGATCAGGTTGAGCAAGGTGGTCTTGCCGCTGCCCGAGGGCCCGGCGATCGAGATGAACTCGCCTTTTTCGACTTCGAGCGAAACGCCCCGAAGCGCTTGAACGACCGTTTGGCCCAGCTCGTACTCTTTGACGACGTCGCGAATCGAAACGATGGATGCCATGGCGGGGCGAGAGGTAGCGCATCGAATCGCCGGTGGCATGAAGAAACGTGAACCGGTACTCTGTGCGCTCCAATGGCTGACTCCACGACCGACGTCGCTCCGCCGCCTCCGCTGCCAACCCCGACGTACCCAGCCATCGAGACGCTGATCGAATACGTCACCGCCGATGAGCTCGCGGCGCTCTTCGCGCCGGTCACGACCGCCCTCGCCGAGCTCAAAGGCCCGCGTGTCGAGCAGGGCCGACGCGCTGCCAAGGCGATCGAGCACACACAGGGGCTGTTGTCGCACCTGTTGCAAGTGCGCGAAAAGCTTGAGGCGCAACGCAAGGGCGGCCGCTGATCAACGGGTTGCGAATCATTCTCTCAGAGCCCGAGAATCAACACGCAACCATCGCGCGGCTCGTTCGATAACCCATCACACCTTACGCAGCTCAAGCAGTTTGGAGGCTCACAATGGCTGGCCCAGTTCACATCGAAGGCGTTTCACCCGCGCGGCTCTCGCTCAATGTCACGGTCGGTAACCAGACCCAGAACAAGTCATTCGGCGAGAAGGTCAACATGGGCCTGCAGCAGGGCGCGGCGGCCATCGCCAGCGGCGCAGGCATTCTCGGGTCGGCCGGCATCCCCGGTGGGGCGATTGTCTCGGCGGCGGTCTCGTCGGTCAGCTCGCACCTCGGCGGAGCGGGCGGCACCAGCAGCGCAGGCTACGCGGCGACCGGCGTCGTCAACTTGGGCAACGGCGGCGGTGGAGCGCTCAACACCACCGCAGGCGCGTCGAGCGTCGGCTCGGTCGTCAACGGCACCACGGCCGGGAGCGTCAACTACAACTCCGGCTCGACCACCAATGACGTCGGCTTCGGCAACAGCTCGATCTCGAGCATGAGCGGAGACATGACGAGCATGCTGCAGCTGCAGTTCAAAATGCAGAAAGAGAACTTGATGTACACGGGCATCTCGAACGTGCTCAAGACCAAGCACGAAACCGTGAAGAACTCGGTCTCGAACATTCGTTAATCAGCGGTCGCATCACGCTGAACATTCGACGGTGTACCGCGAGGGCGACCCACATGAGGTCGCCCTTCGTGCTTTGAAGCTTCGTGCTACAACGGGTCGCCCGAAGTCGCGTTACCGGAGAGGATCGTTCAAAGCATGTCGGACATCGCGGGGAGCCTGGTACCCCTGAGCAAACAGCAGGCAATGTTGATGGTCGAGTCGGCCTATCTGTTGATGGAGCTCGGCAAGTTAGACCAGGCCCGCGAGACCGCGTTGGGCTGCGCTTTGCTGATGCCCAAGAGCGAAGTGCCGCAGCTCGCGCTCGGCAGTGTCGAGTTCGGTGCTCAGAAATACGACAAGGCGCTTCAGGCGTACCGCGCCGCTCAGCGCTTGGCTCCGAAAGCCGCGCTCCCTCGAGCGCACTGTGGAGAAGCCCTGCAGGCCATGGGCAAGTTCACCGAGGCGATGAAAGAGCTCGTCGCCGCCACCGAGGCCGAGCCCGGTTCAGGTGGAGCGGCCTTCGCCATCGCCCTGATGATCATCATCGCGAACAAAGAATATGACGCCAACAAGCTCGAGGCGTCGCTCAAGACCTTGGCCACGGTCGTGAAAATCGACCCTGACAACGCCTTGGGCCAGGCGCACTATGGCAAGGTGTTGGTGCTGCTCGAGAAGCATGAAGAAGGCGCAGCGGCCTTGAACCGAGCGGTGGCGCTCGATACCGATGGCGATGGCGGGCGAATCGCGGCGTTTTTTCTCGAGGCGATCAAGGTCGCCAGCAAAAAGAAGTGACGTAAAGAAAGGCACGCAGCATGTCCGTTCGTGGAGTTCGCGGTGGAAAAGCAGGGGGCGCGGGCGGTGCGCGCGGGGCCTCCGGCGCGGCAGGCGCGGGCAAGGCCTCGAAGGCAGGAGCGACGGGCGGGGCAGGCTTCGGCGGCAAGGTCGACAAGGCCGAACGGCTGGTTGGCCCCTCAGGCTCTGTCGCCTCGGGCAACGCCACGGCCATTGCGGCCTCTGACCCGGTCGTAGGCCAAGTGCTTGAATTAGCTAGGCAACTCAAGACGGGGCAGCTCAAGAGCCGTGAAGAGGCGACCAAGAAATTGGTGGCCGATATTCTTCGCGAAAAGGTGCGCAGCCAGTCGAAACACCTCTCAGACAAGGTGTTTCAGCAGCTCCGCGACGACCCCCAACTCAGCCAGACGCTCGACCGACTCTGGAAGCGCGCCGAGAACGAGGAGTAAGGTCCCCACGTGCCGCTCTCGGAAAGCAAAACCCAAATCCTCGAGAAGTACGGCTCGTACGTGCGGTCGCTCGCGGCCCAGGTGCGCAAGCAGTTCAACTCCCAGTACGAGATGGACGAGCTCGTCGCATGGGGGCAAATCGGCCTGCTCGAGGCAGCCGAGCGCTTCGACGCCAAGGTGGGTGCGAATTTTCTCACCTTTGCCCACTACCGCATCAAGGGTGCGATTTATGACGGGCTGCGCAAGATGGGCGTGCTCAAGGGCAACGCCGCCGCGGCCGAGCGCAGCAACACGTACTTAGGTAACCTGGCAGCGACCAGCTCGCCGGGTGGGCGCCTTGAAGACGACGTGAACAGCATTTCATCTGCCGTGACCGGCTTGGCGATGGTCTTCGCCACGAGTTTTGAGGGCACTGAAGGCCTTCAGGTCAGCGATGACGCAATACCAGCCGATGAGCGTCTGCAAATGGAGCAGCTCAAACGGCGGGTCAGGGCGGCCATTGAGCATCTGCCCGAAAAAGAGCGAAAGCTTCTGCAGGGTTACTACTTTCAGAACAAGACCCTCGAGGAGGCCGGTGCCGAAATCGGTCAATCGAAGAGCTGGGCCAGCCGACTTCACGCCAGGGCCGTTGAGACCCTGAAGAAACTTCTCGAAGAGCAAGACGATAACTTCGAAGAGTCAAACCCGAGGAGCGACCATGGCCGGACCACTGGCAGGAATCCCAGCGCAGGAGATCGCCAAGCAGAAGCTGCCCGAGGCCGCCCAACAGAAGGGCGCCCAAAGCAAGTTTGATCAGAACCTGAAGTCGCACGACACGGCGGCCGCCAAGGCGACGTCGCAGGTTCAGAGTGCTCAGCAGACCCACGCCGCGCAGCACGTGTCGGCGGTCGAAAAGGTCAAACAAGCCGAGCAATCAAGCAAGGTTCAGAAGGCCGAGCTGTCGAAGCTCGACCCGAACAAGACGGCGATTCGAGACCCGGTCACCCAGAAGTCTGAGGTGCAAAAGGGCGGCTCGATGATCGGCGAAATGGTCTCCAGCATGGAGAAGAACCAGCAGAGCATCGACAAGCTGATCAACGGTGGCTTGTCGGGCAAAGAGTTCACCAATCAAGAAATGCTGTCGCTCCAGGCAGGCATGTACAAGTACTCGCAAGAGCTCGATTTGACGTCGAAGGTCGTCGAGAAGGCGACCAGCGGGCTCAAAGACACGCTCAAAACGCAGGTCTGAGGTATCGTTCGGGTCGATGCGCACTCCGAGAGTTTTGTGGCTTGTCGCCGCGCTGGTTTTTTCAGCGTGCGCGGTGCCACTGCAGCACGACCTGAATGAAGAAGACGCGAACGAAATCTACGTGCTCTTGCAGCACTGGGGCATCGACGCGAACAAGGTCAAAGAGGGCGAAGGCAAAGAAGCGAAGTACGTGATCACCGTGCCCAAGGCCAACATCGCCTCGGCGGCGCAGCTGCTCAAAGACAACTCGCTGCCCCGGCCGATGGCTGGGGGCCTGGCGATCTTCAAGCAGACGAAGGGCATGATCCCCACGCAGACCGAGGAGCGCGCGATGTTCATCGAGGCGCTCGGCGGCGAGGCGTCGAATGCGCTCAACCGAATACCCGGCGTGCTCGAGGCGCGGGTGATCGTGATGATCCCCGAGGTGACTGACTTGACGCAGCCTGAGAAGAAGCCGAAACCGTCGGCCTCGGTGCTGATCAAGTACATCGCGGGTGAGGGCAAGCCACCGGTCTCGGCGCTCGACGTGAGCGAGTTCGTGGCGCGCTCGGTGCCTGAGCTTGAGAAAGAGAACGTGAAGGTGCTGATGATCGAGGCCAAGTCGGCCACGCGCAGCGACGACGAGATGGCGCAGCTGATGACCGAGCACCTCGGCGTTCGGCTCGAGAAGAACAGCGTGCAGATGTTTCGGGCGCTGATCGCGCTGCCGACCTTGTTGTTCTTGGGCGTGACCGGCGCGCTGGCGTTCTTCATGATTCGAAAGCCAGCGAAAAACGGCAACGGCGGTGGTGGCAACGGCGGTCGTCGCACCAAAACCTCGCCTGACGCCTGACGGTTTCGCACCGCAAGGGCCGCGTGGAACAGTACTTCACCTCACTCTCCAAGCGGCAGACGATGCTGCTGTTGACGTCGTTGGCGTTCGGCGGCTCGAAGGCCGTGGCGTCGTTCGAACATCTGCCGGCTGAAGAAGAAGAGCTGCTCAAGCACCGGGCTGCGGCGCTGCTGCAGATACCGCGCGACAAACGAGTGCCCCTGCTGGTGCAGGAGATCAAGCGGCTCACGACCCAGCGCCGGCGACAATTGGCGTCGGCAGACCCACGGAGGTTGGCCGAGGTGCTCAGCAAAGAGCGCCCGGTGATGATTGAAGTGGTGCTCAGAGCATTACCGGTCGAGCTGGCTGAAGCGGCGCGAGCGGCAATACCCAATCACCCGACCATTCGGCTGCAGCGCGACGTGCGCCCCGACGTGCTCTCGATCATTCGGTGGAAGCTCGAAGAAGCGCTGCAGCAGAACGCGCCGCGGGTCGGCACTTTTCGCTTCACTGACCTGCTGACACTGCAGCAGCGCGAGATTTTGAGCGTGTGCGATCGCATGGGTGCGCGGGTGCTCTCGACGGCGATCGCAGGCTTGCCGAGCGCTGAGGCCGAGCAGTTGTTTTCGCAGCTGCCGCCTGATCAACGAACCTTGGCGATGAAGGCGGCTGAAGCGGCGAAGTCGAAGCCCCTGAGCGAAGACGACGCGAAGACGGTTTTGGGCATGCACGGTGCGCTCGAGAACCCCTCCGAAGGTATGCGGAGCGCCGGTGCGCAGCGGTTGATGCGAGCCTGCGTGGCGCAGTCGGGCGACTTCGCGCAGCGCATGGTCGAGCGCTACACCGGCGACCTGGGCAAGCTGTTGCGGCGCTGGGCGAAAGAAGAGCGAAAGCGCTCAGTCAAAGGCGACGGTGGGCGGCTCGACATCGTCGAGCAGCTCGAGCGTCTCGCGCAGAAGGGCATCATCGATCGGCCGATGCGGTTGCCGCCTCCATTTCGCGCGCCGCCAGCCGTGCCACCAACGCTGCGGCCTCCGCCCGCGGGGCTCGCCAACAGGGGCTCTTCACGTCCCGCGAACAGCCGAGGAGACAACCCGGTCGCCGCGGCGCCCGCCTACCCTGGGCCTCGGCGTGAGAGCCTGAGCGCGTTGCCACGGCGCGATTCAGTGGCCGAGCGAGAAGCGAACCGCTCGGGCGTGCCGGCACCACGCCCCAGCCGAGGCTCACCCATGCCTCAAGCCGAAGAGGGCTCGGGGAGCCATCAGCGGATCATGCGAGACGGCAAACCCCTGGTGCGCGAGGCCGAGGCCACGCTGCCGCCTCGGCGAAAATCGGTCGGAGCGTCTCCGGCGTTTCAAGCGATACCGCGCCGCAAGACCAACGATGCGGCGAAGTCACCCGTTGTGAAGGGCACTGGGCGCGGCTCGAACGACGACTCCGAGTAGGCGTTCGTTGAGGTGCTGTACGGCTCCGTGCGTCGAGGCTCAGCCGACCGCCAGGAGAGCCTTCGCTCGCGGAGGAAATGCGAAGCGCAGTCGTCACTTCAGAAATCGGCTCTCGCCTTGCCGGTCGCGCAGATCTGGTCCTGGTCAGCTTCCGAGCGTTATCGCTCAGGCGCTTGCCGGTGGTGATCCGAACCCTTCGGGCTTTGCGCCAAGAGACCCTCAGCGCGGCTTAGAAAATGCGAAACGCAGTTGTCATTCTGAAATCACCCCGAGCCCTGACCACCCTTGCCCTCGTCGCCAAGGAGCTGGTCGGGGTCGGCAGGGCGGTCTGCCACCCGAACCCAGCGCACCCCAGCGCTCGGCGGCCATGGCGCACACCGTCTTCGGCCCAATCGACGGGGTCTTGCATCGTCGCGGAGGCAGTCTCCGAGCGCATTCCACCGATTGATGTAGACTCCGCTGACAATGGACGACGGGCCTCGAGACGACCGTCGACCTGGAGCGCCGAATGCGCCTCGGGTCATCGGCAAAGTCATCAGAAGTGATGGGCAAGACCTCTCGCTGAGTGGCGAAAAATCGCCCCGGCGGGCCGGCGTGGTGAACGCCGAAGAGTTCGAAGCGCGAAACAAAGCCAAAGAGATCATCGCCGACGCGCAGCGCAAAGCCGACGAGATCATCGCCGCCGCTGGGCTCGCCCGCGATGAAGTCTTCACCAAGGCCCGCGAAGAAGCGCACGCCGAGGTGCAGGCGCAATCGACTGAAGAGCTCGCGCGCGCCAAGCTGCAAGCGGGTCAAATTCTCGCGGCCTCCGAGCATGACGTGGTCGAGTTGGCCCTCAAAATAGCCGCCAAGATCATCGGCCGGGAGCTCGAGCACGACCCTGAGCTCGTGCTCGAAATCGCCGCCAACGTGATTCAAACCACCCGGGCTGCGAAGGCGCTGATCCTCCGCGTGCATCCCGAAGACGGCAAGCTGCTGCGGAGCACGAGACCGCGACTCCTCGAGCTTGTCGGGCGCTCGGTCGATCTGGCGATCCGTGACGACAGCGATGTTGAGCGCGGCGGGTGCATCGTTCAGACCGAGTTCGGCGTGATCGACGGGCAGATCAAGACTCAGTTCCAAATGATCAAGAACGTCTTCATGCCCGACGCGGCGAAGAAAGAGGCCAAGTAGGTGGCGATCGATCTCAGCCGCTACCACGCGCTCCTCAAGAACGCGTCGACGATGGGCGTTCGCGGCCGGGTGGTCGAGCTGACCGGTCTGGTGATCAAAGCCGCAGTCCCCAACGTGCGCATGGGCGAGGTCTGCGAAATACGCACCGGTCGAGGCACGGTGCGCTCCGAGGTCGTCGGGTTTCAAGGCGACACCGTGATGCTGATGCCGCTGGGCGAATTGGGCGGCATCGGGCCCGACTCCGAGGTGATACCGACCGGGCGGCCGCTGACGATCATGGTCGGCAACGGGCTGCTCGGGCGCGTGCTCAACGGCCTGGGCGAGCCCATCGACGGCAAGGGCCCGCTCAACGGCGAAGGCATGAGCGAGTGGGCGGTCGACCGCGACTGCCCCGACCCATTCAAGCGCATTCGCATCACGCGGCCGCTTGCGCTGGGGGTGCGCTGCATCGATGGTTTGCTCACCGTCGGAGAAGGCCAGCGCATCGGGCTCTTCGCCGGCTCTGGGGTCGGCAAGTCGACCTTGATGGGCCAGATCGCCCGTAACACCGCAGCCGAGATGTCGGTCATCGCGCTGGTCGGCGAGCGTGGTCGCGAAGTGCTCGAGTTCATCGAAGATGCCTTGGGTGAAGAGGGCATGAAGCGCTCGGTCGTGGTCTGCGCGACGTCCGACCAACCCTCGCTGGTGCGCTTGCGAGCAGGCTACGTGGCCACCGCCGTCGCCGAGTTCTTTCGCGAGCGCGGCGGCAATGTGCTGTTCATGCTCGACACCGTCACCCGCCTCGCGCGCGCCCAGCGTGAAATCGGCCTGGCCATCGGCGAGCCTCCCGCCCGCCAAGGCTACCCGCCCTCGGTCTTCTCGATGCTGCCGCGCATGCTCGAGCGCACCGGCAATTCAGACAAAGGCCGCTGCACCGCCATCTACACCTGCCTCGTCGCCGGTGAAGACATGGAGGAGCCCATCGCCGACGAAGTGCGCGGTATTCTCGACGGTCACTTCATTCTGAACCGTGCGCTGGGTGAGCGAAACCAGTGGCCCGCGATGGACGTGCTGGCCTCGCTCTCTCGCGTGATGAGCCAGATCGCGACGCCGGAGCACAAGAAGGCCGCGGGTAAGCTGCGCGAGACGCTCTCGAACTACGAGAAGCAGCGCGACCTGATTCTGCTCGGTGCGTACCAGTACGGCACCGACCCTCGCGTCGACTACGCCATCGACAAGTACGACCAGATCATCGGCTACCTGAAGCAAGACACCTCCGAAAACACACCCTTCGATCAGGCGGTACAGATGCTGGTCGAGCTCTTCGCTGACGCGGTCTGACCACCGTCAACCAGGCCTGCTTGCGGCGCTTTTGCCCGCTGTCGCACATCGACGCACGTACGCTCACGCTTGGTGACTCTTGGCGACCTGGGCAGCTGCTTCGGGTAGACTTCGCCGCGTTCTATGCCCCCGTATCGCCTTCAAGCGCTCCTCGACATTCGCATCAAGGCCGAAGACGAGGCCAAAGAGGCGTTTTCGCACGCGGTTCGGGCCCATGACGCCGAGAAAAAGAAGCACGAAGCGATGACCGCCGACCTGCAAAAACGCAAGGTCGAGCGCAAGGCCAAGGTCGCGCAGTTCTTGACCGAGATGACCGCCAAGGGCGGCGGCATCAGCGCTTTTCAGCAGATGAACCGCTTCGAGCAACGGCTCAAAGACGAAGAGGCTCAGCTGGCGATGGAGATCGAGCGCCAGAAAGAAGCCGTCGACGAGGCGCTCAAGCTGGTCGAGCAACGGCGGCAAGAAATGGCCGAGGCGGCGACCGAGAAAAAAGCGATCGAGAAGCACCGTGAGAATTGGGCGCTCGAGGTTCGAAAAGAGCGCATGCAAAAAGAAGAAATGAACCAGGAGGAGATCGGCAACACGCTCCACCTGGCCCGCGTGCGCGCCGCCACGAGGAAGCCGTCATGAGCCGCGTCGACGACGACCGAGATGCCGCGCGGGCCGAGCAGCGGCTGCAAGAGGCCAAGCGCACCGAGCAGGCCAAGCAGGCCCAGCGAAAGACCGCCGACGTCGGGTTCTCGAAGCTGGTCGGCAAGTCGCAAACCGAGCAGCTCAAGCGGGTCACCCAGACCGTCAAACAAGACAGCACCGCGAAGAGTGCCATCGCGCAGCTGCTCCACGAGGCCGAGTCGGCGCACGTCGAGCAGGCCGACACCGCGCGAATGCTCGAGGGCCAGCACCAGGCCGAGGCGGGGCTGGTCGCGAAAGACGCGCAGTCGAAGACCACCGGCGAGGCCCACAAGAACGCCGCCCAAACCCAGGGTCAGGCGACCAGGGCCAAAGAGACCGTCGTGCGCGATGGCTCGCTCGCCGCGCAGGGCCGCGCGGTCGACATGGGCCAGACCGGCGTGACCGCCGAAGGGCGAAAATCAGACGCCAAGGTACAGCGCGAGATGCTGGCCGAGCGCGGCGCGTCGTCAGATTCGAACCAAGAAGGTGCCAGCAAGTCGGCCGCCAGCGCGCGCGGCGAGAAGGGCGGCCTCAAGACCGACGCCGACAAGGGCGGGGGCGGGCAGCAGGGCGGCAACAAAGACGGCAAAGACGGGCCGCCGCCGACGATGCGGTTCAACCCGGCGCTGATGGCTCCGGTGGCGGTGGCCAAGCCGAAAGAGGCCACCGGCTCTGACCGGCTGCGAAAAATCGCCAACGAGCTCGCCCAGAAGATCGTCGAGCGGGTTCGCATCGGCACCAACTCAGCGGGCCGGGTCGAGTTTCAAATCGACCTCCGAAGCGACGTGCTCTCGGGCTTGCAGGTCAAGGTCTCGAGCCAGAACGGCAAGATCAAAGCGACCTTCACCGGCTCGAACAAAGACGTGCTCAAGCTGATTGAAGAGCAGGGTGAGGCGCTCAAGGCGGCCCTGGCCTCTCGCGGGTTGACCCTCGAAGACTTCAAGGTCGAGAGGCGCCCGTGATGGACGAAGGCGACGACTCGAGCAGCGGCGGCAGCGACCGCACGATGATGATCGACGTCAAGAAGATCAAAGCACCGCCGCGCCGCAACAGCGTGCCGCAGCAGCGCGAAGTCGAGGCTCCGCCCCGGCGCGAGTGGCAACCCTTCGCGTTCTCACGGCTCGAGAAGATCTCGAAGTCATACGTGCAGCTGCTGCGAGGGCTGGAGTGGATGCTCCCCAACGTGCGCAGCAACGGCGAAGTGGCCGAGTCGGTGCGCGATCGCCTGCAGGAGATGATCGACGAGAAGGTCACACTCGCCACCGAATCAGTGCACGTGGTCAACCCGGCCAAGGCCCGCCGCTTCGTCAGCGACCCGACGTTCTTGGCGGTGTTGGCGCCCTTGCCGAACAAGACCCGCGGCCTGCTCGAGGTCGAGCTCGGCCTGGCGCACATGGTCATCGACATGTTGCTGGGTGGTGCGGGCGAGGCGGTCGCGTTGCGGCCGCTGACCGACATCGAAGAAGGCGTGCTCACCTACGTGTTGATTGAGACCCTCAAGGTGCTGGCCCCGACCATCGACCCGGCGCTGCCCAAGCTGCGGCTCGAGAGTGTCTGCCGAACCTTCGACGAGGCAGTCAGCATTCTGGGTGAAGATGAGCACCTGGCGGTGGTGCAGCTGAAGGCGATGATCGGCGAGCACTCCGGCTACGTGCGCATTTTCATACCCGAGAGCGTGCTGAGCATGGCGCACCCTTCGACCGATGCCGCGGTGCGACGGGCCCGCCGCTCGGCTGACGCGCAGGCGCATGCGGGGCGGTTGAGCACGGTGAAGGTGTGGCTGCGCGCTGAGATTGGCCAGGTCGAGATTTCGGCTGCCGACCTGCGGCAGGTGCGCGAGGGTGACGTGATTCTGGTCGACGGGCTCAAGACCCGGCCCGACTTGGGAGAGCCCGGCACCGCGGTGTTGAGGTTGGGCGCAGGCCGTCAAGGCTCGCTGACCGCCGAGGTCACCGTCGAAGACAAGCGCTACAGCGCGAAGATCATCGAGATCGCCGTGGGAGCCCCTGACGTGCCGCGCGAGCCGCCCGAAGACGCCGCGCCACCCCCAGTGGTCGAAGACGAAGCGCGGGTCGAGCAGGAGCTGTTGGGCGACGCCCCCGATGACTCGACCAACCCGGGCAAATTACCAAGGAGCAACGACGTGGAGAATCCTGAAGGGGCCGACCTGCTCAACGACATTCCGCTCCAGATCGCGGTGGAGCTGGGGCGGGTCGCGATGACGGCCGAAGAGGTGGTCGGGCTGAAGGTCGGTCATGTCATCGACTTGAACCGCTCGGCCGGTGAACCGTTGGATCTGTCGGTCAATGGCAAGGTCGTCGCGCGCGGCGAGCTGGTCGAGGTCGACGGCAACCTGGGTGTGCGCATCTTGTCGCTCGCGGGGTGATGATGACGATGGCTCGGCTGCTGGGGGTGGTGCTCGCACTGGGTGCGCTGTCGACGCGCGCCAATGACTCCGTGGACCAGGCGCCTCACGCGCGAGATGGCGGCCCGATGCTCGCAGACATGATCGCCAGCATGGAGGAGAACCAGCGCAACATTGACACGCTGCTCGGCCGAGACGCGGGTGGGAGCGACATTGCCGCCATCGTGGCCCAGCAGCTGCCCCCCGCGGCGCCCTCGCTCGACTTGCCGGTCAGCGACTTCGACCCGAAGGGCGAAGACCTGAACCTCGGGTGGACGCTGGTTCGCACCGCGCTGGTGCTGGGCATCGTGGTGTCGCTGATCTACCTGACCCTCAACGTCGGCTTGCGCAAGCTGCTCGGCATCAAACCGGCGACGAGCCACGGGCTGGTGACGGTGCTCGAGCGCGTCACGCTCGATCAGAAGCGGGCGCTGTTCGTGGTGCGGGCGGGCAGCGAGGTGCTGCTGCTCGGAGGCTCCGACTCGAACCTGGAGCTCATCACCAAGCTCGACCCCGCGGAGGTGGAGCGGCTGCAGAGCCAACCTGCGGCGCCGCTGACGATGAGCCCGCTGCTGCAAAAATTGCTCGGAGCGAGGAAAAAATCGTGACTCGATTCGATCGCGCACGGTGGCGCCTGTTTTCATTGGGCATCTTCTTGATGCCGCTGGTGGCCGCCGCGTTGCCGAAAAAAGAAGCGGCGCCGATGACCGATACGCCGCTGACCGGCGGCGAGACCTTCGCCAACCGCCCGTTGGTGTTGATGATCGCGCTCACCGCGTTGGGTCTGGCGCCGTTCGTGCTGTTGATGGTGACGAGCTTCGTGAAGATCTCGGTGGTCTTGTCAATCGTGCGCTCGGCGATGGGCACGCAGCAGATTCCTCCGACGCAGGTGATCACGGGCTTGGCGATCATCTTGACGGTCTACATCATGGCGCCGGTGGGTCAGGAGATGTTCAGGGTCGCCGACGGTAACGGCGTCACGATGAGCGGCGATTTCATGCAGGCCAAGACCGTCGACATCTTGATCAAGTCAGCCAAGAAGGCCCGTGGGCCGCTGCGTGACTTCTTGAAAAAGAAGGTCACCGCCAAAGATCGCACCCTGTTTTATTCGCTGGCACTCAAGCTGCGAAAGAACAAGACCGATGGGTGCCCGGATGAGCACAAGTTGCTCGGTGAAGAGACCCGCGATGACGCCAACTGCATCGCCGACACTGATTTTCTGGTGCTGACACCGGCCTTCGTGATCTCCGAGCTCAAAGAGGCTTTTCAGATCGGCTTCTTGCTCTTCGTGCCTTTTCTGGTCATCGACATGGTGGTCGCGAACATCTTGCTCGCGCTGGGCATGCAGATGCTCTCGCCGACGACCATTTCAATGCCCTTCAAGCTGCTGCTCTTCGTGTTGGTCGACGGCTGGTACCTGATCGCGAAGGGGTTGGTCATTGGGTACATCTGAAAGAGGTCACGTATGCATGAGATGACAGCCATCGTTCAGCAGGCCCTGCTGCTGGTGCTGATTTCGTCGGGGCCGCCGATCGTGCTCAGCCTGATGGTGGGCTTCGCGGTCTCGGTCTTTCAAGCGACCACGCAGATTCAGGAGCAGACCTTGTCATTCGCTCCGAAAATCGTGGTGGTCTTCGGCGTCTTGGGGCTCGCCGGCCCGTGGATTGGCACGAACCTGTTGCGCTTCACCTTTCACATCTTCGACCGGTTTCCCCTGATCATCGGGCACTGATCACCCTTCGATGAACTACCAGGCCGTCATCGACCAGATGCGTGAACAGCTCGGCTTGCAAGCCGACTTTACGCAGCTGTTGTTGGCGTACGCCCTGCTGATGGGGCGAATCTTGCCGGTGATTCTGCTGACGCCGTTCTTGGGCGGTGAAGCGGTGCCCAGCGAAGTCAAGCTGGGGCTCGGCGTGATGATCGGCATGGTGCTCTACCCGGCGATCATCTCGGTGTCGGCGAACATCCCGATCTCTCCGGTGCTGTTGATTGCCTTGATGCTCAAGGAGCTCTTCATCGGTCTGTCGATGGCGTTCGTGGTGAACATCGTGTTCGAAGCGGCGAACGTCGGCGGCAGCTTGATCGATACGATGTCGGGCATCACCCAGGCACAGCTGATGGTGCCCCAGCTCCAGCAGAACGTTTCGCTCTTCGCCAACTTGAAGATTCAATTGGTGACGGTGATCTTCGTCACGCTCAGCGGGCACCACGTGGTGATCGGCGCCTTCGGTGAGAGCCTGGAGATGGTGGCGCTCGACCAGTACCCGCGTTTCTCACACGGGTTCTGGCCCTTCTTCGAGCTCATCTTGCGCGTCTTCGGAGACCTGACCCGCATCGCCCTCGCGCTCGCTTCTCCGGTCTTGCTCGCGACCTTCTTGACCGACCTCGCCCTGGGCATGATCAACCGCGTCGCTCCTCAGGTGCAGGTGTTTTTCGTGGCGATGCAGATCAAACCCGCGGTCACTGGCATCGTGATGATCTCGGCGCTCCACCTGATTCTGGCGCGGGTGCTGATCGAATACGGCGTGATGTTCAAGTGGTTGCACCAGTTGCTCGCGCTGCTTCGGTAAAGGAGGGCTTTTCGTGTCAGACGACAAAACAGAAGAGCCCTCACAAAAGAAGATCGACGATGCCCGGCGCGAAGGCAACGTGTGGAAGAGCCGAGACCTCTCGGGCGCGATCTCGTTCGCGGTGGCAATGGGCGTCGTGAAAGGCACGTGGTCGAGCTTCGAGACCCACATCAAGACGCTGTTCTACTTCGCGATCGAGCACATCTCGCACCCGGCGAACCTGGCGACCGCGGTGCAGCAGATGATCATGCTCGCGACCATCAGCCTGATCACCATCTGCCTGCCGATCGCGCTGGCCTCGGGCATCACCGGCGCGCTGGTCGATTTTCTTCAGGTCGGCGCGCTGTTCACCGCCAAAGCGGTGATGCCGAAGCTCGACAAGCTCAACTTCATCAACGGCCTGAAGAACCTGGTGGGCAAGAAGCAGATCGTCGAGCTGGTCAAGTCGATCTTCAAGCTGAGCGTCACCGCCAACGTGGTCTACGGCGTGGTGCGCGACGCGATGGGCATGGTGGTGGCGACCACCCGCGGCGACTCGGCGATGACGATGTTGGTGATGGGTGAGCTGGTCTACCGAATCGTCATTCGGGTCACGCTGCTCTTCTTGCTCTTCGCGGTCTTCGACGTCTGGTGGCAGCGCCGCTCGTACATGAAGGATCAGATGATGTCGAAGAGCGACGTCAAGAAGGAGTACAAAGAGTCGGAAGGCGACCCGCATCACAAGGCCAAGCGCAAAGAGCTGCACCACGAGATTCTCGAGGGCGCTCAGATGCAGGCGGTGAAGAAGGCCGACGTGGTGGTGACCAACCCCGATCACGTCGCCGTGGCCCTGCAGTACGACAAAGCGAATGATGGCGCCCCTCGGGTGATCGCCAAGGGCATGAACCTGCGGGCTGAGGCGCTCAAGGCGCTCGCCAAAGAGGCCGACGTGCCGATGATGCGCAACGTGCCGCTGGCCCACGCCCTCCTGCGAATCGAGGTCGGCCAGGAGGTGCCCGAGGAGCTCTATGACGCGGTCGCCGAAGTGCTCAATTTCGTTTACCAATTGAAGAACGCGCAGACCTCCGCCGCTCGCGTCTGATCACTCTCGATTTCTCACCAAACGAGAGTTCAGAAAGATGAGCGCCTGGAGTGGTTGAGCGGCAAAAATCTTTGCTACGTTTTCCCGATGGCTCTCACGACCAAGCCCGCCGACGCTGCTGCACGACCCGCGACCACCGCCACGCCCACTGCGCCTCCCGCATCGATTGTCGATGATGCGGCGGCCGCTGCCGCGGTGGTGGTGGCCCCGACGGTGCCCGCCGCTGCCCCCGCGTGGACTGCGCCTGCGACTCCCGCTGCGGCCGACGCCGTGGCCTCGATGACGGCGAGCCTCTCGGCGGCAGCGAAGCGTGCTTGGGGGCCGGCGTCAGTCGCGGCCTCGGCGGTCAATTTGAACCGCGATGAATTCGCGAAGGCCTCAGTGCCGATGCAGAAGGCGAGGCTGGGCGAGCTCAAGGTCGAGAAGGCCGCGCTCGGCACCAAGATTCAAGATCGGGCCGCAGCGCTCGATGCGCGGTGGCAACGAAGCTCTGTGTCGACCAAGACCGAGGCGCTGCGCCAATACCACGAGCGCTCGAAGCTGCTCGACCCGGTCGCGCGCAAAGAGCTCAGCGGGCTGGTCAAAAAATCAGACGAAGCGCAGGGCAAGATCGACAAGCTGCGCGAGAATTCAGACCTGTTGTGCAAGCCGCAGAGCCAGAGCTGCACGCCCGAAGAGACCAAGGCCGCCAACGAGCTGGCCGGCAAATTGGCCGATGCGCGTGACGCCCAAGCCGTGGTGGTCGAGCGCGCCACGGTGGCCATTGACCAGAAGGGCCTGAAGATCGATCGCTTGGCGGTCACCGAAGACGTGATTGACCCCGGCGGTGAGGCGCGGGGAGGCATCGGTCAGAGCCTGCTCGAGCTGGTCGAGGAGTACACCGACGTCTCTTCGATGATCGACTGGATCGTCACCAAGTTCGCCGACAACATGAAGGAGCAGCGCGAAGAGTTCGACAAGGGCCGCGAGCTCGATCGCAAGAGCGACGACGAAGAACGCGCCCGCTACAAAGCCGATGACAAGCGCAGCGCACTGAGGGCCGGCGAGCGCCGCAAAGAGGTCGTCAAAGAGCTGAGCAAAGCAATGGAGCGCGCCGCCGAAATCAAGCTCGAGCAGTGGGGCACCAGGGCCTGACCCGAAGGCTGTGCTACGGTTGGTAGCGAAACGTGCCTGAAGACCCAGACATCGCGGTCGCGCTCCAATACGACAAAGACAAAGACAACGCCCCGCGGGTGATCGCCAAGGGCATGCGTCTGAAAGCCGAGAAAATTCGCGAGATTGCGAAAGAGGCCGGCGTGCCGGTGATGCGCAACGTCACCTTGGCGGGAGCGCTCTACCGGGTCGACATCGGTCAAGAGGTGCCCGAAGAGCTGTATGACGCGGTCGCTGAAGTGCTCAACTTCGTGTTCGCGCTGCAGCAACAGACTGAAAAAAAGTAGACTTCGCACATGGCAAAAATTGGAGACTCCCCGCCTCGAGCACCCCTGTGGCCCTGGGGCGGGCCGCGCAGCGTTCGCGAGAAGCTCGTCGACCGCACGCAGCTTGGCACCGGCAAGGCTCGCAAGAAGGGCGACCCCAAGAACCCGTCGCTGGCGTCGGCGGCCTTGCTCGACTCGATCGGCCCCGCGCATTCGGCAGAAGAGCTGCGACTGCCGATGCCTCCCACGCCGCTGGGTCACGACGCCGATGTCGAGGGCTATTCTGATCGACCGTACCTATCGACCGTCGCCGAGCGAATGGAGGAGTACCGGCAAGCCGCGATCGATCGAGGGCTGAGCGACATTCGGGCCCCCAGTGAGCGGGTCGATCGGCTGAGGTCGTTGCTGCAGCGTGAGGCGTCGATGCTCGAGTTGGTGGGTCACGTGAGCCGCGAGATGGCCGAGGTCGAGCGCCGCCGCCGCGAAGAACAGGCCGGAGAGGCCTTCTAGCGATGGCCGACGCCGACCCGGGCTTGACCGCCCGTCTCCAGAAATGGGCTGACGGCAAGGCGACCTTGAAAGAGGTGCGCGGCTACAGCGATGAGGAGCTCTTTTCGATCGCCCGCACGGGGTACTTCTTCTACTACCAGGGCAAGCTGGCCGAAGCGCGCACTGTGTTTCAGGGCCTTTACGCCATTGACCCGCTCGAGCCGTACTTCGCCAAGGCGCTCGGCGTCGTCGAAATGGCGTCGGGCAATACCGCGGGTGCGCTGGCCGCGTATGACGTCGCGCTGCGTATTTCGCCTGATGATTCAAGTGCTTATGTGGGTCGGGCCGAGGTGAAATTGGCTCAGGGGCAGCGTTCGGCGGCGATCGAAGACCTGCGTCAGGCCGAGAAAGCCGTGAGCGACGCCGACGAAGCCTTAAAATCTAAGATTCTCGCGATGTTAGAGAGTCTTTCTAGAAAGTGAGAAAACCGACGCAACTGCCGCGACGGGTGCGCGATAATCATTTCATACGGTGCCTGGGTGCTTCTTCCGGGCCTCACTTTGGAGAACATACTTATGGGGAATGACTATTCACTCAGCGGATTAGGAGTCAAATTCGGTGACGGTGGCGGTGGCTGGGATGGAGTGCAGGACGACGTGACCGGCGTCGATGATGCGATTGCGCAGCTGCAGGAGACCGCGAACGCCGAGAGCTATGCCTCGTCGGACGCCCATTTTTACCGCAACGTCGACGATTTCCCGACGTCAAGTGACGCTGGCGGCGCCAGCCTCGGCGACATCTTTTCGAATGTCGGCAACAGCATCGGCGACACGCTTGCCGGTATTGGCGACGGCCTGGGTGGCATCATCAGCGGCGGCCTCGACGGCGTCAAAAGCGTGCTTGGGTCGCTCGGCATCAACACCAACAACATGGGCAGCGGAGCGATCAACAACCTTGCGCGCAGCTTGATCGGCAATACTGGGTTGAGCAGCGCGCAGCTGCAGAATCTGCTCAAGTCGACGAACTTTCGAAACGCGTCGCCGTCGCAGCAGGCTGATGCGCTTCGTTACTTGCAGCAGCAGCACGCGCTGCTCAGCCGCACGGGCGCGTCGAGCGGCCTGGCGAGCGATGGCATCAACTACAACAGCATCTTCAACAGCAGCGGCAGCGCGGCCACTGGCGACGGGTTCGGCGGTGACCCCTCGGTCGGTGCCTTCGGTGGTTCGAATGCGAATGCCTCGAGCGAGCAGGCCCTCAAAGACTTCATGATTCAGAAGGGCTACCCCCAAGACGAAATGAACGCAGTGTTCTCGTCGAAAGACCCGACGGTTCGCATGACCATTCGCGGCCAGATGATCGCCATGAACGAAGCGAACCAGCGCACCTTGTTGACCATGATGCAAGAGACTCGCAAGAACTACGACTCGATGGCCCTCGACGCAGCCCGCAACATCAAAGTTGGCTAGTGCTTTTGCCCCTGGCGACTATGCTCTGTCGTTGAAATTCAGAAGGTGGGTCCTCTTCTTGGGACCCACCTTCTTTCATGGAGACATCAATGTCGTCGAACAAGGCGCAGCAAGAAGAGAGCGAAGAAGAGTTCAAGGCCAGATACAGCCCAGATCGCATTCGCAAATTTCTTGTGGGCGAAATGTCGGGCCGAGAGTTCAACGAGCTCACCGGCCCTCAGATGCTGAAGCTCGCGGTGATGGGGTTCACTCAGTACGAGCAGGGCCGCTACCCAGAAGCGCAAGCCATCTTCGAGAGCCTGGTCTTTCTCGACCCCAAAGAGGCCTACTACCAGATCGCCCTTGGCGCGGTGTTCTTGGCGCAAGAAGACCTCGAGCTGGCTGAGAAAGCCTTGAGCGTTGCGATCGCGCTGAATACCACCGAGGTCGCGGCGTTCGTGAACCGCGGCGAGGTGTATCTGCGAACGGGCCGCATCGTCTTGGCGGCCAAAGACTTCAAGCGAGCCGTCGAGCTCGACCCTCAAGGCAAAGAACCGCTGACCCAGCGAGCGCGCATGTTGGCCGGAGCGGCCCTGCAGATGCTGAAGAAAGCCAAGGCCAAGAAGATGGCAGCAGCGGCCGCGAGCCCGGGTGCTGAGGCGAAGCCCGCTCAGGCCAAGCCCGGCGCGAAGCCTGCGGCGAAGCCAGCAGCGCCAGCAGCAAAGGGCGGGGCGGCCAAGCCCGCGCCCACGGCCCAGGCCTCGGCTGCAAAGAAGAAGTGAGCTCAGCGTTGAGCCGACGCAAGCCTGCGCCCGCGCAGATCATCGTGTTTCACAAGAAGGCGAAGAGGGCCTTCAGCACGGTCGTGCCCGAAGCGCCGACGGTGATCATGGAGGAGATCGTCACCGTCACCGAAGCCTCGCCGGAGAGCAGGCCAAAGCGCCGCAAGAGCCATTCGTCGGTGCCCAAAGTGCGGGTCACTCCGGTGGTGCCAACCGCCGAGGAGCAGGGCGATGCGACCAGCGAGCTGATGTCGCTGGGCCACGCGCTGTTCGAGAAGGGGAAGGTGCGCGAGGC
>JANLPS010000517.1:0-20020 GCA_031367385.1 Archangium sp.
CCAGCGCTGACGGTTTGGGCGAAGAACCGCCTGCGAGCCACCGAGTGGTCCCCTGGATCTCGGTGATGCCGGTGGAAGTGGATCACCTCGGCGTCGGTGGCGACATTGCTGGGCGCTGCCAACCGCATCTTGCAGAACGCCGTGGGGTACGCGCGCATCGCGGCCGCCAACAACAGCGCTCCCGGAGTGCCCAATAACGCCGAGGGCCGCCACGCCCCCGCGTGCATGGGCTGCCACTACGAAGGCCCCTACGCGCTCGACCCCTTGGCCCGGGTGCTGCCTCGCAAGCACGTCGACGCGAACGGTGGAGTCACCTTTCTGCCTGCTCCAGGGACGCCTGAGAAGATGCTCAACACCACCATCTCGTCGCAGCGGCAGCTCATCGAGACTTTGGTCGACTCAGAGGCCTTTCGCTTCGCCAGCTGCCGGTTGGCCTTCAAGTTCGTCTACGGCCGCGAGGAGTACGCCTGCGAAGCGCCGCTCTTCGATCGCTGCGTCGACGTGTTCACCGAGACCGGCATGATGCAAGACGCGGTCAAGACGTTGGTGACCGACCCGGGGTTTTGCTGGTGAGCCCCCTGCGCGCCACACTCGGGCTGTTGCTCTGCGCCTGCAGCGGCACGATTATGAGCCCGTCGCCGTCGGTGCCCGGAGAGCTCGCGGGCCCCGGCTCCGACCCCTCGCTCGACACGCCGATCATTCACTTGCCCGCGGCGGTGGCGTGCAATGGCGCCTCGGTAGGCCGCAGCTACCACGGGTTCGCGGGAGAAACCCTCGACGCCAACCGCCTGCCCCTCGGAGGTGGGCAAGATCTCGCGCGGGTTCGCGATGGGTCAGATCTCGGTACGCAGTTCGGCGGCCGCAGCCTCGATCTCGCCAACGTGACCCGCAGCGACGCGCAAGCCTTCGGCGTGGCTCCGTCGAATTGGTACGAGCCCGCGGAGGCCAGCTTCGCCACGGCCTACCGCGTGTACGCACTGGGCTTCGAGGGCTGCCTCAAAAAGCTCAAGAACCCTGCCAACTACCACCCCTTCGGCCACGCTGATTTCGCAAGCGCTCCGACGACGGAGTCGGCGACGAGGCAGTGTCAGAAGATGGGGCAGATCATGTGGTGGCGAGACATGACCCCCGAAGAGCTCGCGCCGTGCGTCGAATACGCCGAGGAGGTGCGCTCCCTCGAGCCCGTACCCCAGCGCCAATGGGCCTACGTCTGCGCCGCGGTCGCCGGGTCGGCAGGCTTTCTCGTGTACTGAAAACAAAGAGCCATCATGCGACTGAGCCGAAGACAGATAATGCGGAGTGCCCTTGGGCTCGCGGGAGCGTCGCTGGTGCCGGGTGCCGCGCTCGCCGCGCCGGCCGACAAGACCACCGTGGTGGTCGTCAACTTGCCAGGCGGGCTGCACTCGCTCTACGCCCAAGCCGACAGCTTCGTATCGAAGGGGTGGTACGGCTGCACGGGGTCGAACACCCTCGACGTCGGCAACGGAGTCGTCGTCGACTCCTCGACGTTCGGTACGCTGGGCGCGGCGACCCTCTCGCGCATGTGCAACCTCGGGGTCTGGCACGGCATCACCGCCCACGACCTCGCACAGACCTCGCTGATGGTCGACCCGACCGGTCAGAGCTACCCGCTGCAGTTGGCGCGGGCCATGGGTAGCGGCGCGGCGGTGGCGTGCGCCAACCTCAGTGACACCTTGGCGGGCCGGCACAAGCCGATCGGCACGACCAACATCTCCAAGCTGGCTGACTCGGGAGCGGTGCTGGCGGCGTTGGGGGTCAGCCCGAGCGATGAATTCACGCCAGATCGCGCGGGGGCGATGGCTGGGCTGAAGGCCTCGCTGCGCATGTCGGCGCCCCTGCTCGCCAAGAACCAACGCTCGCTCGAGTCGGTGCAGGGCGGTCTGAACGGCGTCATTCGCGCGCTCAACAGCCCTCCGGTGGCGATTGACTGGCCAGCCGTCGCGGCGGCGTACGGGTTGAGTCCCGGCGATACGTTGCTCGGTGGGTTCGCGACCCAGTTCGCGGCCGCCGAGCTGTTGGTGCAGGCGGGCACCAATGTGGTGTTGGTCGGCGGCGGAGGCCCCTCATGCAGCTTGGGGTGGGACACGCACAGCGACAACAGCGGCGAGTGTGCCCGCTCGGGCATGGTCGACATCGTGCTTGGCCCGTTACGCACGTTCTTGTCACGCACCCTGGCAATGCCCGGGCACAACGTGATCACCGTCATCACCGGAGACTTCACCCGCGCCTACGGGTCCGAACACGCGGGCAACCTGGTGGCGAGTGTGTGGGGGCCGAAGCTTCGAGGCGGTACCAGCGGCGCGTTCACGCCGACGGGCGCCTACAGCAGCTACGTGCCGGTGAATGGGCAGACGCCGGGCATCAAACAGATGTGGTCATTTCTGGCGGCCGCAGCCGGGGCCGAGAGCAACCCCTTCGGCGAGAACCCACACCCCTTCGTGTGAGCTACGAGCTGGGGCGGCGATTGCCTTTGGGGACTGTGTCGCTCGTGTACATGCCGGGTCTGGTCGCCGCTGACTTCGCCCAGCCCTCCTTGTTCGCGAAGGTCTTGAAATCGACCGGCGAAACATGCTCGAGCGCAGACCCGGTCTTGAGCTCGTAGGCGCCAGCGGCGAGCGACAACAGCGCCTCGAAGTCTGCGTCTTTCTGCATCTCGGTCGGTTGGCTCACCACGCTGTCGTAGTGCGCGATGCATCCTCCGACGGCGAAGCAGCGGGCATACAGAAAGGCATCGGCCGACAAGTACTGGTCACCATCGTCGGGGTCGAAGTCTGAAAAGGCCTGCCGGGCGTGCTCACGCGTGTCGATGGCGTGCAGTTTTTCTGCGAGCACATCTGCGAACTCGCAGATGTCGGCTAGTGATCTCGCCGCGAGCGCCTTCAATGCGGGCTTGAGCACCGCCTCATCGTCGCCAGCCTTCTTCCAATTCAGCTTGGCGATGATCTGCCAGAACTTCTCTTCACAGGTCATCACGCGCCTCGAAGGGGGGAAAGGTTGGACTGAGGGGCAGTGATACCTTGGTTTCACCTGCGTCGATCGGGCCCGATTCGGTGTTTCGGCGACTTCGAAATGGTCGAATGTGCAATTTGGCCGGTGCTGAAGGCTTAAGTCGGTCTCAAACGGGGGTCATGACCATTTCGAAATGGTCGTGGGTACGCGTTGGCACGGCGCTTCATCGTTAAGTCGGTCTCAATAGGTGGGCACGGCCATTTCGAAATGATCGCGGAGCCAGTTGGCACGGCGCTTCATCGTCAAGTCGGTCACAAACGCTGGTCACAACCATTTCGAAATTTCGAAAACGCGATTTCGAGCTCGAGTCCACGACGGGAGACTGCTCGATTTACGCGTCGTTCGGTATTCCGAGCGCTTACGTTGGCCTGACAGTTGAACAGAGGGTTCTCCACGAAGCGCAATCCTGCGCGATGCAAAATGGGAGTGCCCGATGGCTGTTTTTCCGAAGACGTTTTTTTCGAAGTTGACCTACGAGACGGTGATGCGGCTGTGCAACGACGAGTCGTCAGCCGTCAGTCGCATCGCGACCGAAGATGGAAAACCGCTCATGCACCGGCTCGACGCCAAGCAAGCCGATGCACTCGCCTTCGGCGCGAGAATGGAGAACGCGTTCGAGAAACGGGCGGAGGCGGGGGCCGCGCTTGACGTTTCTACTCGGAGGTTCGGCGGCGCAGTGAAGATGGCGCTCGCTTTGGGAAGAGCACTGGACCTTCTGAACTTCGACACCAAGTTCAAGAATGCCCTGTCTTCAATGGCCGAATCACTCAGCCCGCGCCTCGCGGAGCTCACCGAGCCGCCCGCCAAAGAGGTCAAACACTTCTTGGACACCACGGCCAAGGCCTATCGCCACGACACGGTGAAGTTCGCTGAGGCGTGCGAAATGGTGAAAGTGCTCGACGCGGAGTGGTTCGCCCTGTCGAAGGCGCTCACTCGATTGGTCCGCATGGCCAAGGTGCTCCAGGCGGCCGACGGCCTGAAGGTGAGTCGCCGAAAGCGAAAATCGAAGGTGGTCGCCACGACGCCGGATCCGGTGGTGACTCCGGAGACCCCGGTCGCGGCGATACTCGTGCTGATACCGACGCCGGCGGCCCCGGTTGCGCCGAATGCCGTGGGGGCGCCTGACCCCGTTGACGTGACGGGGTAGTGGCCGGGTCGTTCGACTTCGCTGGAGGACGAACGGAGAAAGCAGACTAGAGTTCGCCCCCTCGACTGGTTGAAGGGGCGAATGGGCGAACTGACTTCGGTTGAAATCACGGGCGACCCGACGATGCCGGCTGACCTGTGCTGCAATTGTGGGCGCAGTGACGACCTGGTTCACCCCACCGTCAGCCTTCGCCTGACCCGGTTCATGCTGATCGGGGGCCCGGAGTGGAGCTTGCCGGTGACGCTCCCGTTCTGTTCTGCATGTAGCGAGACCGCGCAACGGCCGGCCCCGAGTCGCGCCACCTACGTCTGGGCATGGCTGCTGTGGACGTGGCTGGTCTTCATGGCCTGCCTTCTCGCCGCGATGTGGGCCGAGAAACGCGTGACGCTCTTCATCACGCCCGCGCTCGCTGCGGCCGGAGTGATCGCCGCTGCCGCCCTGTTCGCGTTCTACTCAGGGCGGAAGCCCAAGGCCGGCCAGTCGAGCTACTACCAACCGGTGCGCCTGCTG
Organism: Archangium sp.; assembly: GCA_031367385.1. Lineage (GTDB taxonomy): Bacteria > Myxococcota > Myxococcia > Myxococcales > Myxococcaceae > JAEUJT01. The sequence goes on from JANLPS010000517.1 coordinate 4,688, forward strand.
CACCTGCGGCAAAAGCTGCTCGGGCAGACCACTGGCATGGTGCTCGGGTTCACCAACGCCGCGTTCGCCACCCGCTTCGTGAGTCTCAATGACGGAGTGCCGCCACCCGGGTAACTCCGGGGGGTCGTTGAGCTCAGTGCACAACCGGCAACCGCCAACCGCCACGGCCGATAATCCTGCATGGTCGTAAAACGCACAACACAGGCGGTCGTCTCTCAGGCTTCGAGAAACTCCTTTGACGCACGTCGAACGGTGACGCTCGCCAAGGCCTCGCTGGCCACGGTCACGCAAGCGCTCAAGCCGCGGCAGGTGACCGAATCACCCTGGGGCGCGTTCTTGTCTCCGGTCGAGGGTGCCGAGGTGTTGGGCATCGCGAAAAATTCGATTCAAAGCGTGCTCGACAGCGTGCCTGAAGGGCAGCGCGTACCGCCCAAAGCGCTCGAGGCGATTGAAGCGACGTTCGCGTTGCTCAAGTCGAACCTGCCGACCAACAGCAAGACGGGCGAGGTCGAGCCGCGCTTGTGCGAATTGGTCATGACGCTGATCTCGCCTGACAAAGATGGCCGCCGAGTGCGGGTCGACCCCGACGTGCAGAACGCTGAGAACCGTTCGACCTACCTGGAGCTGAAGAATACGATCGCGGCGCTGCGCCGACGCTAGCGTCAGCCCCGGCGGGCTCGAGGCGCGAAGCCCAGCTCAGCGAGAATCTCATCGGTGTGCTGGCCCTCACCTGGGGGCGGCCGAGTCACCACCGCGGGAGTCACGCTCAACCGAGGCGCTGGGGCCGGCTGAGCGACGCCGTTGATCTCGGTGAAGGTGCCGCGTGCAGCATTGTGCGGGTGGAGCGGAGCGTCGGCCCACGTCAACACCGGCGCGTAACAGGCATCGAGCGGAGCGAAGATCGCGTCCCACTCCGCGCGGGTCTTGGTCTTGAACCGTCGCGCGAATTCGAGCTTGAAGGCGGGCCAATTCGCCGGGCTCACATAGTCTTGGTACGCCGGGTCGGTGATCGCGAGCGCGCTGAGCAGATCTGTATAGAAATGCGGCTCGATCGCCCCGACGCTGACGAAGAGGCCGTCTTTGGTCTCGTACAGGTTGTAAAAGTGGGCACCGCCATCGAGAAAATTCTCTTCTCGCCCCATGCGCCATTGGCCCATCGCACGCAGCCCAGAGAAGATCGTCGCGAGTGAAGCCACCCCATCGACCATGGCGGCGTCGACGACTTGTCCTTGGCCACCGCGCTGTACGTTGAGCAACGCGGTGAGTATGCCGAAGGCGAGAAACATCGCGCCGCCGCCGAAGTCAGCGACCAGGTTCAAGGGGATGATCGGGCGCTCTTTGAGACCGATGTGGCCGAGCGTGCCCGAGACAGCGAGGTAGTTGATGTCGTGCCCCGCGACCTTCGCGAGGGGGCCGGTCTGACCGAAGCCGGTCATGCGGCCGTACACGAGCTTTGGTTTTCGCTCGAGGCAGACGTCGGGGCCGAAGCCGAGGCGCTCCATCACGCCGGGGCGCATGCCTTCGAAGAGTACGTCGGCAGAATCGATCAGCTTCCACAGCACTTCGCGGTCTTCAGCGCTCTTCAAGTCGAGCGCGATGCTACGCTTGCCGCGGGCGATCACGTCGAGAGACGGGTCGAGCAGCGTCAGTGCCGGCACCGGGCGGTCAACGCGAATCACCTCGGCGCCGAAGTCGGCGAGCAACATGCCGCAGTAGGGCCCCGGCCCAAGCCCGGCCATCTCGATGATGCGAATGCCTTCAAGTGGTCTCATTGCGAGCTTTCGTTCAGATGGGGCCGCCGCCGATGACGGCGACTCCAGCCTGGGCCATGCCGCGCACTGCTTCGGGCATGATCAGGTAGCGCTGCTCGGTGGTCTTGCCGAGAACGAGGCGCTGATACAGCTGCTGCAGCGAGATCAACATGCGAAACAAGCCGAGCACGTAGTACCAATTCAAGTGCGTGAGATCGCGGCCGGTCTTTTCGGCGTACCGCGCGGCGAATTGCGAACGGGTCAGGTTTCCAGGCAAGTGAGTCGGCCCGAAGCGTGCGGCCTGAAGCCTGGGCGGGTCACCAGCCTCCTGCCACAGCGCGAGCGCGGCGCCGAGATCGACGAGCGGGTCTCCGATGGTGGCCATCTCCCAGTCGAGCACGCAGACGACGCGCTCGAGCTGGCGGTCGATCAGCACGTTGTCGTACTTGAAGTCGTTGTGGAGCATCGTCGGTGCCTGCGCGGCGGGGACGTTCGCTGCAAGCCACGCCGCCATCGCGTCGATGTCGGGCAACTCTTCGGTTTTGGCCTTGTGGTACCGCTCCGACCACCCCGCGACCTGGCGTTCGAGAAACCCATCGGCTTTGCCGAGGGCACCCAGGCCCGCTTTGACGTAGTCGACGGCGTGATACTCGACGAGCGTGTCGACGAGGCTCTCGGACAGCCGCTTCATCACGTCGGGCCCCAGGCCCGCGGAGTCACGGCGAAGCACGACGCCGTCCACGCGCTCCATCAAGTAAAAGGGCGCGCCGATGACGGTGGTGTCGTCGCAGAACGCGATTGGCCGTGGAGACTTCGACCACATCGGCGCGAGACCGACCAACGCCTTGTACTCGCGGCTCATGTCATGAGCGCCTTTGATGACGACTCCGGCGGGGCCCCGGCGCATCACCAGCTCGCGGCCGCCAATGGTGAGCAGGTAGGTGAAGTTCGAATACCCACCACCGAACTCACGCACCTCGAGGGGCCCGGCCACGTGCAGGGTCTGCTCCACGTACTTCTCGAGGGCCACGCGGTCGAAGCCGTGGCCTTCGATGACTGCCGTCGCCTCATTGCCGATGGCGATCACGCCGATGCCTTCAACAGAGCCCGCGCGACGACCGATTTGTGCACTTCATCGGGCCCGTCGTAGATGCGCGAGCCGCGTTCGTGCCGGTACCACCACGAGACGATGAGATCGTCGGTCATGCCGAGCGCGCCGTGCACTTGCAACGTGCGGTCGATGATCTTCATCATCACCTCCGGCACGAAGAACTTGATGCACGAGATCTCGATGCGGGCCTTGTCGGCGCCGCGCGTCTCGATTGCCTCGGCCGCGTTGAGCACCAGCAACCGGGCAGCGTCGATGTCGGCCCGGCTCTCTGCGATCCACTGCTGAATGGTCTGCATGTCGCCCAAGGTGCGATTGTCGCTGAGCTTTCGGCTGCGCGCGCGGCTGATCATGATCTGAAGCGAACGTTCGCAGATACCAATCCACCGCATGCAGTGGTGAATGCGGCCGGGCCCGAGCCTGTCTTGCGCGAGCTTGAAGCCCTGGCCCTCACCGCCGAGCAGGTTGCTCTTGGGCACGCGGCAATTTTCGTAGCGCACCTCGGAGTGGCTGAAGAAATCATGCCCCTCGTGCCCCATCACCGAGATGTTGCGGAGAATCTTGAAACCCTTCGTCGGCAGCGGCACGAACAGCATGCTCGCCCGCTCGTGCGGAGCCGCGTCGGGGTTGGTGACGACCATCGCGATCGCAAAGCCCGCTCCGTCGGCACCGGTGCTGAACCATTTGGTGCCGTTGATGACGTAGTCGTCGCCATCGCGCACGGCGGTGGTCGAAAGGTTCACCGGGTTCGACCCCGCGTTCATTGGCTCGGTCATGGTGAAGCAGCTGCGAATTTCACCGCGCACCAGGGGTCGCAAGAAGCGCTCGCGTTGCTCGGGGGTCGCGTGTTTGTACATCAGCTCCATGTTGCCGGCGTCAGGCGCCTGCGAGTTGAACGCGAGCAGGCCGATCGGGCTCTTGCCGAGCTCTTCGCTGATTCGGGCGAACTGCGTGAAGTGCAGCCCGCCACCCCCCGCGTCTTTGGGTATGTGCATTGAGAGCATGCCGAGCGTCTTCACCTTCTCTCGGAGCTGTTTGATCTCAGGCAGAAACTGATCGAACGGCACGCTGAGAAACTTCTGCTCGAGCGGGTAGATCTCGCGCTTCATGAAGTCGCGCACGATATCGATCTTGGCTTGGAGCTCTGGGGCGATGTCGAAGGCCATGACTCAATGCTCCTGAAGAAAGTGGAAGGGGTCGTTCAAGGTGGCGCCGCCGTCGGCGACGATGGTTTGACCCGTGATGAAGCCCGCTGCGTCGCTTGCGAGAAAGCAGGCGAGGCCGGCGATCTCGTGTGGCTCTCCGATTCGGCCGAGGGGGCTCGCGTGGCTGATGGCTTTATTGATGGTGGGGTTTTCCCAAAGGGCTTTGGCCATGTCGGTCTTGATCAGCCCCGGGGCGATGGTGTTCGCGCGAATGCCTTTGCTGCCCCATTCGACGGCGAGGTTTCGGCCGAGCGCAGCGTCAGCGGCCTTGGTGATGCCGTACACGCCGATGGTGCCCTGGCCGACCAGGCCCGCGATGCTGGCGATGATGGTGATCGAGCTGCCGCGCGGCATTTGAGGCGCGACCATGTTGCACAGCCAGAAGTTGCTTCGCAGGTTGGTGCCCACCATCTTCTCGAAGTCTTCGTCGGTGGTCGTGTGCATCGGGCCCATGTGGGTGCTCGCCGCCGCGTTGCAGACGAGAATGTCGATTTTGCCCCACCTGGCGATGGTGCCGTCGACGAGCGCTTGCAGCTGCGCCTTGTGCCCGATGTGACAGGGCAGGGCGATGGCTTCTTGCCCCTTGGCGCGAATCGCGGCGGCGACCTGCTCGCAGGGCTCGGGCTTGCGGCTCGAGATGACGACCTTGGCGCCCAGCTCGGCCATCGACTCGGCGGTGGCGCGGCCGATGCCCTTGCTCGAACCGGTGATCACGGCGACTCTGTTTTTCAGGCTGAACATGGCGCTTAGGCCCTCAACGTGAGACCGCCGTCGACCAGGAGGCCTGCGCCGGTGATGAAGCTCGCTTCGTCTGATGCGAGAAAGACGATCGCGTGGGCGATCTCGATGGGTTCGGCGATTCGACGCAGGGGCGATTTCTTGACCCAGAGGTCGCGAATCTTGTCGTCGTCGAAGCTGCGCTTGGTCATGCCGGTGCGAATGGCGCCGGGCATGACGTAATTGGCGGTGATGCCCTTGGGGCCGAGCTCGAGGGCGAGGGCCTTGGTGGCTCCGGCGATGGCGTGCTTCGAGGCGGTGTAGGCGATCAGGCCCTTGTCGGTGCGCTCCGACATCACCGAGCCCAGGTTGATGATGCGGCCCTTGCCTGAGGCGATGAGCATCGAGAGGCAGGCGCGAACCAACTGAAATGGAGCGCGGCTGTTGACGGCGAAGGTCAGGTCCCACGTCTTGTCGTCGGTGTCTTCGACCTTGGCCCAGGTCGCGATGCCGGCATTGTTGACCAGCACGTCGAGGCCACCCAGCTCGTTTTGGGCGAGCTCAGCCAGGCGTTGCGAGGCCCCGTCAGCGGTCACGTCTTCGTGCCCGGTGGCGGCGCCGGTGAGCCCAGAGAGGTCAGCGGCAGGCCTGTCGACCGCGAGAACCTTCGCGCCCTCTTCGATGAATCGCAGGGCGGTGGCGCGACCGATGCCTGACGCCGCCCCGGTGATCAGGGCCCGTTTGCCTTTGAGACGATTCATGATTCTCCCTCGGTTGTTCGCGACCCGACGATTCTGCGTACCTTGCCCGAGGCGGGTGAGCCGAGGCGCAAAATGTGGCCGGTGACGCTTGGCTTTCGCTCGTTTCGAGGTGTAATTTGACCGGGCTGAGGCCAGACGTGCCGAGGCAGCCGCTTCAAATTCATTGAGGCGGTCACACTTGAAAGCAGACAGTACATGGCAACTGGTACCGTGAAGTGGTTCAACGATGCGAAGGGCTTTGGGTTCATCTCACAAGACGGCGGCGGCGAAGATGTTTTCTGCCACCACACTGCGATTCAGGCCGACGGCTTCCGCACGGTTGCGGAAGGTCAGAAGGTCGAATTCGAAGTGAAGAAGGGCCCGAAGGGCCTCCAAGCAGCAAACGTCAAGGTCATCTCTTAACGTTTCGGTAAGCCACTTTTTACCCGACGGCCCGTTTTCCTGTGAAGGAAACGGGCCGTTGAATTTTGTGACCACCTTTCAACACGCCCTCGAGCAGAACCCCGCTCCGAAGCGGTTGGGCGACGTCATGCTCAGGTTCGAGCCGTCGATGTTGATCGGTGAGACCCGCGGTGCGCTTCGTAGCGTGTGGCCGACGGTGTGCTCGAGCGCTGGCATCGTGGGGGTCGTCGCCGCGATCGCTTCGTTGGCCTTCTCGACCGAGGTCGAGCTCGCGATGGCGTTGGCCGTCTTCGCCGCGGTGGGGTTTGCGGCAGGCGTGCTGCTCGATCGCTTCGATCGGCGCCGCCGGGCCTTCGTCGCCAACTTCGCCACCACCAGCCTTCGCCTCGACTTCGTGACGCCGATCGCCGGGCACCCGAAGACGCTGATCGTGCACTTCGATGGGGTGCGCGCGCTGGGGTTCTACGAGCAGGGCGACGGGCGAGAGGTGCTCACCGTCGACTTCGTGCCGACCGAGACCTCGAGTGAGGTGCTGCGCGAAGTGCTGGTCGCCTCCATCACCCAGGCCGAGCACGAAGACGCACATCGGCTGTACCGGGTGCTGTGTGGGGCCTTTGGGCTGGGAGACGTACCCGCCAACAGCCCGTGGATTGAGCCGCCCCCGGCGGGTCGTGATGAGCCCAGCCCTCACGGGTGACCCTTCGGCCTGAAGAATGTCATCACCTCAAACCGAAATGACATCGAGCGCTTGGGCGCCTCCGAGGCCCGGCATGGCGGCTGCTCAGGGCGTTGGCCCATGCTTCATCGACTCGCCGTTCTCTTCGCGCTGACGCTTGCGCTGCCCAGCGCTGCCTACGATCTCCGACACGACTCCACTGGCGCGCTGGTTCGCTGGTCGGGTCGCGTGGAGTTCGTGCTCGATGCCCAGGCGGCCATTCACCTGCGGGTGACGAAACTCGAGCAGGCTGCTCGCGCGGCCCTCGCGACCCTCTCCAAGGTGGCGCCCGATGTGACCCTCGCTCTGCGGGTCGGAGCGTCGAGCGGGCTTGGGTATCTCGGCGCTCCCGCCAAAGATCAGAACGATCTCGTCGTACTCACCGACTGGCCATACAGCGACGCAGCGCTGGCTGCGACCATCGTCACGGTCAACGCGAAGACCCACGAGATCGTCGACGCCGACATCGCCTTCAATGCGTCGAACAACCAGTTCGGCGTTCTCGACGAGACCGACTCGCGGCAGGTCAACGACGTGCAGAACACGCTGACCCACGAGCTCGGTCACGCGATGGGGCTGCTCCACAACGCGAAAGACGCCGCCGTCGTGATGTACCCCTCGGCTCCGCTGGGTGAGGTCTCGAAGCGCACATTGGCCGACGACGACGCACAGGCGCTCGAGGCGCTCTATGCGGTCGGTTTCGCATCTGAGGTGCCGCCGCCGGTTGGGTGCTCGGCCACAGGCGCTGACGCGTCGCTGATGACCCTCGCCCTCGTCGCGATGGCGTTGCTTGGGCGTGGGCGGCGACTCGCGTGGGTGCTCGTGGCAATGCCGGCGTTGGCGGCGAACCCACCGGGGCTCGACCTCTCGAAAGCCGATGAAATCGCAGTGGGTTTCGTGGTGAGCGCGCGCAGCTCGATTCGCGCCGGCCTGTTCTTCACCGAGCTCGAGGTCGCCGTGAGCCAGTGCCACGCAGGAGAATGCGGTCAGCGGCTGTTCGTGACGGTGCCCGGCGGCAAAGTCGGAGATCTCGAGCAGACCGTCGTCGATCACCCCGTGCCTGCGGTCGGCGAACCCCTCGCCGTAACTCGCGAGATCACCCACCTGCGAGTGCATCGCCTGGCCGATGCCGAGACTCGAGCGCGCTTCGAGACGGCCCTCCTCATGCGCGGTGGGTCGCAGCAGCCCCAGCGGTCACCAACACCCAGGGCCCCCGCCCGCAACCAGCCATGAACACCGGGCCATTTCGTGGCACCCCGTTTGAAGTGCCTGAACCCACCAAGGAGCATCACTCAATGGCTACCGCACAACCCAATCGCAGAATTCTGATCGTCGACGATGAAGAAAACGTCTGCCACGCCCTGCGTCGCAGCCTCCGTAAAGAGGGCTACGAGCTCTTCTTCGGCCATGAGCCCGCCGAGGGCCTCGAGGTGCTCAAGAAACAGCCGGTCGACATGGTGATCAGCGATCACCTGATGCCGAACATGACCGGGCTCGACTTCTTGAAGCTGGTGCGCGACCGCTACCCCGACGCGATGCGCCTGATGCTGACCGGCCACGCCGACATGCAGACGGCGATCGACGCCATCAACCAGGGCAACATCTACCGCTTTCTCACCAAGCCGTGGGACGACACCGAGCTCAAGGTCACGCTGTTCTTGGCCTTCGAGCAGCTCGACCTCGAGCGTGAAAACCGCCGCCTGCTCGCGATGGTTCGCCGCCAGTTCGATTTGATCAAGCGCATCGAGGTCGAGCACCCGGGCATCGGCCACGTGGTTCGCGACGAAGAGGGCGCGATCTTGATCGATGAAGATGCCAACTCGGCCCGCGGCCAGGTCGACGTCACCGTTCAGTCTGCCTGAGCCACGCCATGTCCTCGGGGGTTACTCCAGAGGTGTTGTTGGTCATCGTCAGCGACGAGCTCGCGCGGCGCATCTGCTTCGTGCTCGACGCCTGGGGGTTGATTGCTCGTCGGGTCAGCGAGCCTGAAGCGTTGATCAAGATTGAGCAAGACGTCACCCGGGTGGTGCTGGTCGAGCGACACCCCGAAGCCCGGCTCTTCATCGAGCGCCTGCGCGCGGCCGGAGCGTCGTTGGTCGTGCTCGGTCAAGAGGGCATTGCCGCTGGCAGTGATCTCGGTTTTCAAGAAGTGCCCGTCGAGCTGCTCACCGCGATCTTTCGCGCCCAGGGCCGCGCCGCCGGAGTCGAAGCCAGCAGCCTCGAGCGCATCAACCGTTTCTCTCAGGCCATCGCGACCCAATTCACCTTGCCCGCATTGATGCAGATGGCGATCAGCAAGACCCGCGAGCTCTGCGAGGCCGACGGCGCCAGCTTGTTGTTGGTCGACGCCCAGACCGGCGAGCTCTACTTCGACACCATCGACGGCGGGGCCACCAGCCAGATCGACCGCGTTCGGCTGGCCCGAGGCCGCGGCATCGCCGGCAAGGTCGCCATCGAAGCCACCGCCCGCCTCGTCGCCAATGTGCAGGAGTGCCCCGACTTCGAGCCGGCAATCGACCGGCGCACCGGCTTCATCACCGGCTCGGTGGTGGCGGCCCCATTGATTCTGGGCGGCGACATCTTGGGCGTGCTGATGGCGGTGCGGAGCGTCGAGAAGCCCCCTTTCGCCGCGATTCACCTTCAGCGCCTTTCACAGCTGGCCCCGCACGTGGCGATCGCCGTGCACAACGCGCAGATCACTACCGCGCTGCGAACTTCTCAGACTGAGACGATGCAGGCCAACGCCAGCCTCGAGCAGAAAGTGCGTGAGCGCACCGCGATGATCTCGCGTGCGAAGCAAGAATGGGAGCGCACCTTCGACGTGCTCGACGAGCCGATCGCCCTGATGGATGGGTTTCTCATTCGGCGAGCGAACAAGGCGTACGCCAGACAGGTGCACCTGCCGGTCAAGGAGCTGCCCGGCAAGACCTGCCACAAGGTGCTCGCGGGCCGTGATTCACCCTGCGAGGGGTGCCCGTTGATCTCTGGCCGAGGCGCGGTGCTGAGCGCAGAGTTGGAGTTGCCCGAGGGGTCAGTCAACCGCGGCGCCACCCTCCGCTTCAACGGGTACTGGATGTCAGACGACGCGACCGACGCTTCGGTAGTGGTGCACTACCAAGACGTGACGCAGTCGAAGCAGCTCGCCGAGCGTCTTCGTGACTCCGAGCGCCTGGCGGCGGTGGGCCAGCTTGCTTCTGGCGCGGCGCACGAGATCAACAACCCGCTGGGGTTCGTGACCTCGAACTTGCGATCGCTGCGCGGCGTGGTCGACGAGGCCAGGGCCGAGGTCACGACGTTGGGCGACGCGGTGAAGCTGGCCAAAGAGAAGAAGGTCGCCGAGCTGCTCGAGCTGCTCGCCAAGGCGATCGAACCCGACCGGCAAGTCATCGATGATGGCTTGGCGATGATCGACGAGTCTCTCGACGGCGCTCGCCGGGTGGGCGACATCGTCAAGGGGCTGCGCGAGCTCTCACGCCTCGAAATTGGCAAGCGCGAGCCCGCCAACGTGAACAGCTCGATCACCCGCATGGTGCGTTCGGAGTTTGGTGAGAACGCGGCGAACGTGACCGTGACGCTCGATGCCGATTCTCCTGCTGACGTCGCTCCGTTGCAGCTCGATCAAGCGCTGGGGCACGTGCTCAAGAACGCGAACCAGGCGACCCAGCGGTCGAAACAGGCGGTGATGATTCGAACGTGGTGCCAGGGCAGTGAGGTGGTGGTGCAAGTTCGCGACGAAGGCCACGGCATCTCCAAAGAGAACCTGCGTCGCGTCTTCGAGCCCTTCTTCACCACCCGCGGCGTCGGCAAGGGCATCGGCCTTGGGTTGACCGCGGCCTACGGCATCGTCAAGCGCGCCGGCGGAGCGCTCGAGATCGAGTCAGACGGCGCCGACAAGGGCGTCACCGTCACCTTCAAGTTCGCGCGAGTCGAGACCGCCGCACCGCGTGACCCGTCACTTGCCTCGCAAGAACGCCCACGCGTCGTCGCGTGACTTGAAGATCGCGCCGACGTCGCGCACACCGCTGTCGCGCAAGATTCGAGCGCCTTGCAGCTCGCCGATGGCGCTCTCAGCGACGACCCGGGCCGTCTTGCGCATGCCCTTGCCGCGGGCCCAGGTGTTCAAGTCTGCGATTCGCGGAGGAAATTCGGGCGCCAGGGCCTTGAGCGCGGTTTGGTCGACCAAGCAGTCCCACACGCCGCCGATCTTCTCGATCGCTGCGCGAATCTCTGTCTCGTAGGCGCTGTAGTTGGCCTCGGTCGGCCTCGCCGGGTAGTGCACCTCGACGATGCGCTCGTCTTCGTGAACGAGAACGACGAAGCGGTTTTTCATGTTCTTGGCGCCACGAAGAGCTCACTGCCACCCGCGCGAAATTCTTCTGCTTTTTGCTGCAGGCCGCTCTCAGCCGCGGCGCGAACCTCTTCGGTGAGCTTCATCGAGCAGAAGTGAGGGCCGCACATCGAGCAGAAGTGCGCCGTCTTCGCGCCCTCGGCAGGCAGCGTCTCGTCGTGAAACTCCTTTGCCTTCTCGGGGTCGAGCGAGAGATTGAACTGATCTTCCCACCGAAATTCGAAGCGGGCTTTCGAGAGCGCATTGTCTCGTTGCTGGGCCCCGGGGTGGCCCTTGGCGAGGTCAGCCGCGTGCGCCGCGATCTTGTAGGTGACCACGCCGATGCGCACGTCGTCTTTGTCGGGCAGCCCCAGGTGCTCTTTCGGAGTCACGTAGCAGAGCATCGCCGTGCCAAACCAACCGATCAATGCCGCGCCGATGCCGCTGGTGAGATGGTCGTACCCGGGGGCGATGTCGGTGGTGAGGGGGCCGAGTGTGTAAAAGGGCGCCTCGTGGCAGATCTCGAGCTGCTTGGTCATGTTCTCGCGAATCATCTGCATCGGCACGTGACCCGGGCCTTCGATCATCACTTGCACGTCGTGCTTCCACGCGACCTGGGTGAGCTCACCCAGGGTCTTCAGCTCGGCGAACTGCGCCTCGTCATTGGCGTCGTTGATGCTGCCGGGCCGCAAGCCGTCGCCCAGTGAGAAGCTGACGTCGTACGCCTTCATGATCTCGCAGATCTCTTCGAAGTGCGCGTAGAGAAAGCTCTCTTGGTGATGGGCCAGGCACCACTTGGCCATGATGCTGCCGCCGCGCGAGACGATGCCGGTCAAGCGCTTCGCCGTCATCGGCACGTAGCGAAGCAGCACGCCCGCGTGAATCGTGAAGTAGTCGACGCCTTGTTCGGCTTGCTCGATCAACGTGTCACGGTACAGATCCCACGTGAGGTCTTCGGCCTTGCCGCCGACTTTCTCGAGCGCCTGGTAAATCGGCACCGTGCCGATCGGCACCGGCGAGTTGCGAATCAACCACTCGCGGGTCTCATGAATGTTCGGGCCGGTCGACAGATCCATCACCGTGTCGGCGCCCCAGCGGGTCGACCAGACCATCTTCTCGACTTCTTCTTCGATGCTCGAGCTGACGGCCGAGTTGCCCAAGTTGGCGTTGATTTTCACCAAGAAATTGCGCCCGATGATCATCGGCTCGAGCTCGAGGTGATTCACGTTCGCGGGGATGATCGCTCGCCCACGCGCCACTTCATCGCGCACGAATTCGGGCGTGATCACCTTGGGTATCGACGCGCCGTACGACTCACCCGGGTGCTGCGCCGAGTAGACTGCTTCGAGCCTCTGCGTCTCGCGAATCGCGACGTACTCCATCTCGGCGGTGATGAGGCCTTTGCGTGCCGCGTGCATCTGAGTGACGTTCTGACCCAGCTTCGCGCGGTACGGCTTGTCTCGGCTGTGAAAGCGCAGCTTCTCGAGCCGCAGATCAGCCAGGCGCGCGCGCCCATACTCAGATGACAGCTGCGGCAGTTGCTCGACATTGCCGCGCTCGACCACCCACGGCTCACGCACTGGTGCGAGCCCTTTGCGCAGATCGATCGTCACGTCGGGGTCGGTGAACGGGCCCGAGGTGTCGTAGACCGCCAGCGTCGGGTTGTGCTCGACCTTGCCGCCTGCATGCCTCGTCGGAGACTGCTCGACCTGGCGCATTGGCACCTTGAGCTTCGGGTACCGCGTGCCCGAAACGTAGGTCTTCTGCGACTTCGCGAAGGGGGTGCGCGTAATGCCTTCGAGCGCGACCGAGTCGACCGACAGCTTGGTTCGATTCATGGGGCAGCGGGGTACCTGAACCCGGCAACGACCGCAACCGTCGGAATTCGCTCGCGATCTCGTGACAATTTGTCAGTGGCGTTGTCGCTGACAAGGGTAAAAAACCGTGTAAGACCGAGCACCTGCAGAGCCAAACCCATGGCCCCGCGATTGCTGACCGAAACGCCCGACATGGTTCGATTCATCACAGCCCTCAGCGCGTTCATGGTGGCGACCGCGGCGTTTGCGCAGACGACTCCAGTGACCACCGTCACCCAGCCGCTGATCATTCGCAGCCCCAGCGACAACCTCAAAGACACCTTCACCTTCGGCCCCGACACCTGCGCCCAGACACTCACCCTGAACTGGACATACACGCCCAGCTTCGGGGTCGTGTGCTCGGACATCACCTTCTGGGCGACCGACGCCAGCAGCTGTGGTGATGCCCCCGTTGGTGCCGATGTGCCTTACACCTCGGCCTCGTACGCGACCGTGCTCTCGGCGAGAACGGGCCCGATCTACGTGAAGGTCGCCGAGCTGCCCGGCTTCGTCAGCACCACGCTCGCTGACGGCGGCGTCACCAGCGCGACCACCTGCGGCGCGGCCGATACCTACAAAGTGCACCGCATTTGCGGCGCGGCGACCGCGGGCAGCTTGGGCAGCTGCCAAGTCTTCGGCGGGGCGACCACCACCAAGCTCCACGCTTCTGATCTCAAGCTCGTCTACGACACCCAGCCTCCGAGCGCTCCGGTGATTACCGGCTCCACCGCCACCAATGCCACCGCGACCATCGCCTTCACCGTGAACGCCGACGCGCTCCACGTGCAAGCGATCACCACCGCGAGTACCGATGGCGGAGACGCCGCGTCAGTCACTCACCCGGTCGAGATCGCCAGCACCGGCTCTGCCAAGGTGACCGAGCTGCAGAACAACACGACCTACACCGTACAGCTTCGGTTCATCGACGCCGCCGGCAACGTCGGCCCACTCTCTGACCCGATAACGGTGACGCCGATTCTCACGTACGGCTTCTGGGGCGCCTACCGCGCGGCGGGGGGCACCGATCAGGGTGGCTGCTCGATCTCGTGGGGCTTGATGCCAATGCTGGCGGCGCTGTGGTTCATGATGAGGAGAGCTTCACGATGATGAGGTTGGTGTTTGCAGCAGCAGCGCTGGCAGCGACCGCAGCGAGTGCCGACATGGTGTACGGCGAGTCTCCTCGAAACTTCATGATCGAGGTCAAGGCCGGCCCGTACACGCCGCTGATCGATCGCGCGTTCGACCCGCTGAAAGGGCCGTTCTTCAATACCTTCGGCAACTCGCCGTTGATCTTGGGAGAGATCGAGCTCGACTATCAAATCTGGCAGAAATTCGGGTCTGTTTCGGTCGGTCTCTCTGGCGGGTACACCGAGAAGTTCGGGCGCTCACGTGACGCCACCACGGGCGACCTGGCCTTGTCGTCGACGGGCCTTCGCCTTTTTCCCATCAAGCTGCTCGGCATTTACCGCTTCGACTACTTCGCCCTGCGCAAGGGCGTGCCCCTCGTGCCGTACGCCAAGCTCGGGCTGGTCGCGATGCCCTTCTCGGTGGTCAACGGCGGCACCATCGAAGTCTCCGGCGGGTACCCAGCCGCTGGAGCCCGTTTCGGCGCGGTCGGCGTGCTCGGGCTCTCGTTCTTGCTCGACGTGCTCGACCAGCGACTGTCGCGCGACTTCGACAACAGCATGGGCGTGAACCACAGCTACCTGTTCGCCGAGTTCGCCTATCAAGAGGTGAACAACTTTCACGCGACCGTGGCCGGTGATCTCGACCTGTCGAGCCGCCACTTCATGTTCGGCCTCGGGTTCGAATTCTAAGCAGAAGCGCGTATAACCCGGCGCGAATGCGCCTCGGTGTGGTCCTCCTTCTCGTGGCGTGCACCCAGGTCGTGAGGCCCGAGGTGCGCGAGGCCCCGGTCGAAGCCGGAGTACCCGTCACCTTCACCGACTCCGCCCCCCTCACGTGGGACTTTGGCGATGCCACGCCTCGGGTCACCGGCGCGAGCGTGTCGCATGCCTTCGGGCACGTCGGCCGCTTCGTGGTGCAGGCCTATGACGGGCAGACCCTCGTTCGCCGCATGACGACCGTGGTCGAGCCTCGCCCCGCCTTTCACTCGGTGCCGGCCACCGCGACCAGCCTGGTGATCGCGCGAAACGCAGATGATCTCGCCCCCGCCGTCGACCTGGGTGAGCGCGTCGTCGGAGCGGGCACGATGCAGCGCTGGCTCGACGAGCTCCCCTTGCTGGCCTTCGTGCTCGATCAAGGCAGCGGCCGCAGCTCGCTCGTCGAGGCCAGGGGTGGGTTGGGCGTCTTCTCGCTGCCGACGCCAGACGTCTCGGTCTCATTCATCGCGGTCTCCGACACCGCGCGAGCGCTCAAGCTCTTCGCCCCTTGGCTCATCGACCATGGGTGGGAAGGCGGGCCAGAGGTCTTCACACACGACGGTCGACAGCTCGAGGTCTTCGTCGATCGCGGCGTGCTCTATGCGGCG
>JANLPS010000048.1:0-6093 GCA_031367385.1 Archangium sp.
GCCGCCGCGCAAGACCCGAGGTTCAACCGAGGTATTTTCTGGAAAGACAGCGGCAACCCGCAGCGAAACGAGCAGAGCGTGGCGGCCTTCGTGGCGGCCGGGTTTCACGTCGCTGAAGAACGCGGCGAGGCCGTGTACTTCGAGCGGTGAGTCGGGGCTCGTGGTTCGTGGTTCGACAGGCTCACCATGAGAGGCTCACCATGAGAGGTTCACCCTACGGCTGGGCCTTCACAACTACACCCAACAACAAAAAAAGACGGCCAGAGCACACGCGAAGTAACGCTACCGTTGCTTCCTTCCGGACCTGGCGGGGTTCACGGCCCCGCGTTGCCCTGACCAGAAGATGCTTCAACTGCCCTCGTACCTGAAAACCCAGCGGAGAGGGTGGGATTCGAACCCACGAAACCCTTTCGAGTTCACACGCTTTCCAGGCGTGCGCCTTCAGCCACTCGGCCACCTCTCCAGGTGCGCGACAGTAAAGCGGACAGCGTAGGATTCGAACCTACGGTACCGTTACCGGTACGCCTGATTTCGAGTCAGGTGCCTTCGACCACTCGGCCAGCTGTCCAAAACGTTGTTATTCAGTTTTTTTGCCAGCCCGAAGACCCTTGAAGAACGTCTTCAACACCAGCCCGCACTCGTCACCCAACACACCCGAGACGACCTCGACGCGATGATTCAGCCTCGCGTCTTGCACCAGATTGAACAGACTGCCCACCGCGCCTGCTTTCGGGTCGAACGCGCCAAACACCAGGCGGTCGACTCGGCTCTGCACCATCGCTCCGGCGCACATCGCGCAGGGCTCGAGCGTCACGTACACCGTAACGCCTGTCTGCCGCCAGACCTTGAGCGTGCTGGCCGCCTCGCGCATCGCGATCAGCTCGGCGTGTGAAAACGGGTCTTGGTCGATTTCGCGACGGTTGTACCCACGGCCGATGATGGCGCCGTCTTTGACCGCCACCGCACCGACGGGCACTTCGCCCAAGGCCGCGGCCTGGTGGGCCAGCTTCAACGCCTCGCCCATGAAAAACAGGTCATTCACATTCACGAAAAGAGTGCGCTCCGTGGAGGATTCGAACCTTCGGCCTTTGGATTCGTAGTCCAACGCTCTATCCAGCTGAGCTAACGGAGCCGATCTCTCTTCACTTCAGCAAAATCAAACGTCTATCGAGTGCGGAGAGAGAGGGATTCGAACCCTCGATACCCTTTCGAATATACAGGTTTAGCAAACCTGCGCCTTCAGCCGCTCGGCCATCTCCCCACTGCAACTTCTGTCAAAGAACTACCCAACACCACGGAACAGGTAGGATTCGAACCTACGGACAGCTTTCACCGTCGGCGGTTTTCAAGACCGCTGCCTTCAGCCGCTCGGCCACTGTTCCAGACAAAAAACGACCATCTGTGACCGACGCCCCTTCTTTGCAAAAACAGACAAAGGGGCGCCCCTGCTATCTCAGGTGATGCTCGATCGCAACGCGCTTTTTCAAGAGCCCAGGGGCTTGAGCTCGGTCAGCCCGCCCAGGTACGGCTGCAGCACCTCGGGTATCGCCACCGTGCCGTCTTCACGCTGGTAGTTCTCGAGAATGGCGACCACCGTTCGGCCGATCGCCAGACCCGAGCCGTTGAGGGTGTGCAGCAGCTGCGGCTTCTCTCCCGCAGCCGGGCGAAACCGAATCTTGGCCCGCCGCGCTTGAAAGTCTCCGTAGTTCGAGCAGCTCGAGATCTCGCGAAAGGCGTTCTGCCCCGGCAGCCACACCTCGAGGTCGTAGGTCATCGTCGAGCCTAACCCCATGTCACCGGTGCACAGCAGCTTCACCCGGTGGTGGAGCTGAAGCTTCTCCAGAATCGCCGCCGCGTCGGCCACCAGCGACTCGAGCTCGGCCATCGACTGGTCGGGCTTGGCGAACTTCACCAATTCGACCTTGTGAAACTGGTGCATGCGAATCAGGCCGCGGGTGTCTTTGCCCGCCGAGCCTGCTTCGGCCCGAAAACACGGTGAAAATGCCGCGTAGCGCACGGGCAGGGTGGCGCCCTCGAGAATCTCGTCAGCGTGGTAGTTGGTGACCGGCACCTCAGCGGTGGGGATGAGGAAGTACTCCGACTCTCCCGCCGTCTTGAACGCGTCGGCCTCGAACTTGGGCAGCTGCCCGGTGCCGGTCATCGACTGCCGCGACACCAGGTAGGGCGGCAAAATCTCGAGGTAGCCCTTCTTGGTGTGCTCATCGAGCATGAAGCTCACCAGGGCGCGCTCCAACCGGGCCAGCGCGCCTTTCAAGAAGGCAAACCGGCTGCCAGACACCTTCGAGGCCCGCTCGAAGTCGAGCATGCCCAACTTCTCGCCCAGCTCGAAGTGCTGCTTCGGAGCGAACAAGAAATTCGGCTTCGCCCCCCACGTACGCGCGACCACGTTCTCTTCGGCCGAGGCCCCCACCGGCACCTTCGGGTCGGGCACGTTGGGCACGGTCATCATGATCGACGACAGCTCGTCTTCGACCACTTTGAGCTGCGCGGTCTGATCTTTGATGACCTGACCCAGCTGCTTCATCTGGGGCCCCCGCTCTTTCTGCAAGGCGGGGTCGGCCTTCATCTCGTCTTGCACCTTGTTCTTCAGTGCCTGGTTCGCCTCGAGCTCGACGTTCAACTTCTTGCGCTCGCCGAACAGCGCCTGAAACCGCGACAAATCGAGCGCGCCGCCCCGTGACTGCAGCCGCGAGACCACCGCGTCGAAGTTCTTCGCGACCTCCTTCAGATCCAGCACGTCACCGCTCTCTTTCTTTGCCCAAGTCGTAGATCTCGTTGTCGATGTCTTTTTTGTCTTGGCCGTTGGGCTGAATCTCGAGGTACTTGCGAAACGCCTCGATGGCCAGCTTCGGTTTGTGCCCGTCTTTGTAGAGGTACCCAATCGAGCGATACGCGTCGGCGTTGTTGGGCTCGACCTCGATGCTCTTGCGGTACCAGACGATCGCCTCTTTGGCGTTGCCCTTCTCTTGGTAGGCCTGGCCCAACCGAAAGTAGACGTAGATCAGCTCTTTGTTGTCGGGGTCGGCTTCAATCGCGCGGGTGTAGCTGGTGATCGCCGCGCCCCAGTCTTCGACCTTCATCTGGGCATCGCCGATCAGCGCCCGCACCGCGATGCGCGAGGGGTCGACGCCCAGCACCTTGTTGAAGAACTCGATCGCCAGGGTCAGCTTGTTTTGCTCGAAGTAGACGTGGCCCATCGACTCGAGCGCGTCGGCGTACTTGGGGTCGAGCTCGAGCGCCTGGTTCCACTCCGCGATGGCGTCGTCGATCTTCTTGGCGTCGTTCAAGACCCGGCCCATCCAGTAGTGGTACTTCGGGTTCTTGCCGTCGTAGTCGAGCGCCCGCTTCATGTTCTCGATCGCTTGGGTGTGCTCGAGCTTCGCGTTCTTCACCCGCGCCAAATAGAAGTACGCGTCAGGAGGCACCGTCTCGGCCTGAATCGCGCTCGAGAGGTTGCTCAAGGCGTCGGTCATCTCGCCCTTCTCGAACTGCACCGCGCCCAGCGTCACCACGATCTGCACGTTTCTCGGCTCGTCTTCGCGGGCCTCTTTGAGCTCTTTGATCGAGTCTTCGAGCTTGCCCAGCTTCCACAAGGCGATGCCCTTCTGCAGGCGGCCGCCAGCGACGCGGGGGTTGAGCTCCAACGCCTTCTCGACGTGCACCGCGGCCAGGTCGAGCTTGTCTCGCTCCAAGGCCACGCGCGAGAGCCCCAAGAATGCCTCTGACGAGTTCGGGTTCAGCTCCGACGCCTTCTTGAACTCGACCTCGGCCCGCTCGATGTCGCGCGAGTAGAAGGCCAACTCGCCCATGCCCACCCTCAGCGCCGCGTTGTTGGCGTCTTTCTCGAGCCCCGCCTCGAGAATCGGCCGCGACTCACCAAAGCGCCGAAACCGCATGAACAACCGCGCGAGGTACAGGTACGCATCTGAGATGTTCGGGTCTGCCGCGATCGCCCGCTTGTAGGCCTCCTCGGCTTCTTTGGGTTTGTCGATGGCGTCGCTGACCCGGCCCGACAGGTACGCCAGCATCGCATTGCCAGGAAAGAGCTGGTTGGTCGCCTGAACGACCTTGTTCGCTTCGTCCATCTTGCCGATGGCGATCAGCGCGGTCAGGTAGCCCTCGGCGTACTCCAGGCGGTCGGGCTGCGCGGCGTGGGCGGCTCCGAAGAGCGGAGCGGCCTTGTCGGGTTGGTGCAGCGACATGAACGTCGCCCCCAGGCCCGCCTTGGCGAAGGCGTTGTCAGGGTCGGCTTTGAGCGCCTCCTCGAACTCCGGCACCGCTTCGGTCGGCTTGTTCTCGATGACCAGAATCTCGGCCTTGAGGCCCAGCGCTTTGCCCAATTCGCTGGGCGAGAGCTGCTTGCGGCCCTCCGGCGTCAGCGCCTTGTCGAGCCAGGCCTGGCCCTTGTCTTTGTCTTTTCGAACCATCAGCTCGATCTCAGCCAGCTCGACCGCCGAGCTGCCGTGCATCGGCTCGGCCTTGAAGGCCTCTTCGAACTTGGTCGCCGCTCCATCGACGTCTTTTTGCGCCAAGGCCACCAGCGCCAACGCATGCAGGGCCCGGGCGGAGGTGGGGTCGGCTTTGTGCACTTGATCGAACTCGGCCTTGGCCTTGCCGAGCTCCTTCTGCTGCAGCAGCGCCTCGGCTCGCAAGAAGTGCAGCTCGTTGTCGTCTTGCCGGGCGATCGCGTCGTCGATGTACCCGATGGCGCCGCCGGGGTTGCGCGCGGTCAGCTCTTTGCTCGCGAAGGCCTTGAGCACTTCAGGGTGCTTCTCGCCCAACAGAATGATGCTCTCGAGCGCCTTCTCAGCCTGCTGCAGCTCACCGGCCGCACCGATGCCGTACTTGCGCTTCATGTAATAGACCGCCTGGGCCCAGACGGCGCGGGCCTCGGGGTACTCTTTGACCTGCAACGCGAGGGCGGTCTGCTCTTTGGCCGAGAGGTATGAGGCGTAGGTATCGGTCGCGAAGCCTTTGCGCGCGGCCTGAACGTAACCAAACTCGCGCGTGTCGGGCTTCACCCGCGCGGGGAAGAGCTTCTTGAGAAAGAAGTACCCGTACGGAGTGCCGACGCCCGCGAAGACACCCGTGCCGATGACCGCCAGCACCGCCGCGACCGCGACGATCGCGGGAATGCGCTTCTTGAAGGGGACAGGCTCTTTGCCCTGCACGACGGCGACCGCCGCCATGCGACCCTCGTAGAGCTGCTTGAGCCGCTCCATCGAGGGGCCCTTGGCCTGCTGATCGCCGACGTTGGGCAGGCTCTGCTGCGTGTCGGTGCGGGCAGGCGCCTCCATCAGCCGGGCGATGACGGCTTGAAACGCTGGCTCCGCGCCGATGGGCTGCCAGTTCTCGGTGTCGACCGAGACCTCTTCGTTGCCCAGCAGCTGGCCGTCTTCCATCATCTTGACGATGACGGCCTCTTCGAACGGGCCGAAGACCTTGCCGCTGCGGCGGCGAATGTGGAAGCGGCGGGTCTTGATCGCCACGTCTGCGGGTGCCGCGGTCTGCGCCACGGTGATGGGCGCGCTGGTGCTCAGCAACGTCATCGAACTCTGGATGGTCTACGTGCTCGCCGCCACCTTCGGTGTGGCCACTGCACTCGACAGCCCAGCGCGCCGGTCCTTTGTGACCGAACTCGTCCCCGATCATCACGCCGCGAACGCGGTGAGTCTCAATAGTTCCGTGTTCACCGCCGCCCGCGTGATCGGCCCGGCCGTGGCCGCGCTGCTGATCTCGACCGCCGGCATCGGCTGGTGCTTCTTGGTGAACGCGGCATCGTTCGGTGCAGTGATCGTGGCGTTGACGACGATGGACCTCGGCGCGATCAACCCCGCGGCGAAGGCACCGCGCGAGCGCGGGCAACTCACTGCGGGGCTCAAGTACGCCTGGGCTCACCCCTCGTTGCGCGCCACGTTGCTCCTCACCGCAATCATCGGGACGCTGTCGTTCAATTTCCAAGTCACGATTTCGCTGATGGCGCGCAAGGTGTTCAACGGCGACGCCGGAACATTCGCTTCGTTGATGGCACTCACCAGCGTGGGCGCAGTGATCGCGTCGCTCTACGTGGCG
>JANLPS010000052.1:0-16358 GCA_031367385.1 Archangium sp.
CCGTAATTCTCGGGCAGTGCGAGCGGAACTGTCACCAAGGCATCGGCAAGGCGCATCGGGCGATCTCCTTACTTCGAGATCGCCGCACTATGATCCTCCCTACGGCCCGCACAACCGTTCCGTTATCTGATCGGCATTGGCACTAGCCGGTGGTCTGTTTGCGTTGATGTAGGCGTTTAGGCTACACGGCCTCGCCATGCGCGCGAGCTCGCTTCTCTTCGTTGCAGTGATCGTCGGCTGCGGCGGCTCGGTCGCGACCTCGACCCTCAACGTCCGTGATGCAGGCACCGGCGGCGGCACGGGCTCGAAGCTCGACTCCGGCACGGTGGTGCCAGACGCTGGCACCTCGGTCATCGACTCAGGCGTGGTGATCGTCGTCGACGGTGGCGTGGTGATCGTCGTCGACGGTGGCGTGATCGCCGATGGCGGGCTCGGTCTGGCTGACGCCGGCGTCGTTCAGATGGGCGTCGATGCCGGCTCGCGGTTGCCGTGCTCAGGCCCGTTGGGGGGCGGCTGCCCTGCTGGCGAGGCGTGCTACGTGACGCGGCTGGCGGGTGGTGAGACCGGCTTCATCTGCTTGGGCCAAGGCACCACGCAACACGGCGGCCCGTGCGCGTTGGCCAACGATTGCGCCGCTGGCAACGTGTGCCTCAGTGGCAACCCGTCGAAGTGCTACGCGTATTGCGTATACCCGCAGAAAAAAGAGAGCCCGAAGTGCCCTGACAAGTTGCAGTGCGACGACTTCGGCATCGCTGGGCTTGGCTACTGCGTGCCGCCGCACTGACTCCACCGGGCCGTTTTCGGTGACCTCACTGCGAAGTGAAAAGGTTACGGCGACCAGTGGGCCTGGCGGGTGAGCCACGATTCTCCGCCGCGGCCGTCTCGGGCCACGAAGTAGAAGGTGACGTCGACGGGCTCCTTGGCTGCTGAATCTGGAGTCCACTTGAAGTTCGAGCGGCTCACCCCGCCTCCCAAGTTGGTGCCACCCGTCTCGTAGGGGCTCATCGTGCCCGAGGTCGCGTAGTGTGCGATCTTCCAGCTCTCGGTCAGGGTCACCGGCCGCAACTGCAGGCTCGGCAGCACATAGGTCTCTTGCAGGGGGGTGAAATCGACCGCGTCCATCGCGATCTCGGCGTGCCCGCTCAGCTCGAGGCCGACCCCGGCGTCCCACCCTGCGTCGAGCACCGTCATGCCCGGCAGCACCGGCAACACGTTCTGGGTCATGTCAGGGAGGAACTTGCACACGTACGGCATCAGCTTCTGCGCGTAGACGTGCTCGCCGGAGTCTGGCGCGGTGAGCTCGAGCACGAGGGGCACGCGAATGCCTCCGAGGCCGCGGAAGGTGTCGTTCTGCAGCACGTCGAGCAGCACCGCGGTGCCATTGGGCAGGCTTCGAATCGACGGCAGCCCGCCATCGTGCAGCTCACTGACTGGAGCGACCTGCAGGGCCAGCTCATTGGTGCCCGAGGCCGCGAAGTCGCCCTCGTTGAGCAGCGCCCGCTTGTCGGGGTTCGCGCAGGTGCGATCAGAGATGTCGGTGCACGCCGAGAGCCGATAGTGCAACGCCCGCCCATTGCCCTTCGGGTCGACGATCAACGCCCTGAAGTCGAGCGGCTGGCTCGCCACGCTGAGCAGCTCGAACAACAGCAACGGGTCGAGGTTCGACAGCGAGCCCCCATCGGCCTGGGTGGCGATCAGCTTCTGCAGCGAGCCCGCATTGCAGCGGGTGATCAGCACCTCGGGCGGGTCGAGCTGCATGCCGAGCACTCGCAGGTCATGCACGGTCGTCGGGTCGTCTTGCCTGTCGACACAGGCCGACGCCAGCACCAACAGCAGCGCGGTGAAGGTGAGCATGTGAGCGCGCATCAGAAGGTCGCCTTCGCACCGATGACCGGCAGAAATGGGATGCCCGGGACGTCGAACGACTGGCGGAACCGGTAATCGTACACGGTCGCTTCGACGTTCTTGCGGTTGTAGACGTTCTGCACGTCGGCGTAGAGGTCGAGCGTCCACTTGTCGAAGGTGAAGTACTTGTCGAGCCGAATGTCGAGCTGGTGAAAGTCGGTCACCCGCGACGAGCGAAACGCGCCGAAGGTCGAGTTGTAGCGGTTCGATTCGGAGTTGTAGATGTCGTAGTCGTGAATCAACGGCGAGTTGGGGCGGCCGGTCACGTAGCGAAAGCGGGCTCCGATCTCGAAGCCGAAGGGCAGCCGGTAGCTGCCGATCAACGTCAAGATGTGCGTTTGATCAAACGTGTTCAGCACGTACCCGTCGGGCGTGCCTGAGCGGCGCTCTTCACTGCGCGAGAACGTGTAGGCGACCCAACCGAAGAAGTTCTTGGTCACTTCGTGCCGCGCCAGCACCTCGAGGCCGTACGCCCGGCCCAGCCCCCGGTTCGAGAACCGCGAGGTCTCGACGCTGCCGTTGTCATTCACCGTGGTCGCGCCTGGAGACACCACGTTGTCGTAACGGCGGTTGTAGAACCCCGTCACGTCGACGTTGATCACATCGGTGATCTTCTGCGCCACGCCGAGCGAGGTCTGAAAGGCCTTCTCATGAATCAGCGACGGAGTGCCGAAAGGCGAGGGCTGCATGTTCTCACCCGCAGGAGGCTGGGTGTAGAGGCCGATCGAGCCCTTGATGGTCGTCCACTCCAGGGCCTGCCACTTGACCCACAGGCGTGGGTCGACGGCGTTTCGCGATTGCCCGTTGATGTAAGCGTGGCTGCCGCGCAGACCCGGAGTCAGGGTGAGCGTGCCCAGCTTCAAGTCGGCCTCGGTGTAGAGCGCGCCGTCGAAGCTGCCGATCACCGCGGTGATGGTCTGGCTCTGCGTCTTGGGGTCTGAGCCAGGCCAGTCGACGGTCTGCGTGCCGGTGATCACGGGCAGCTCAGCCTTGCCGACCAGCACGCTGTTGAAGATGTCAGCTCCGGCGCGCACGGTGAGAAACGAGCTCGCCTCGACCTCGAGATCTTGTCGCAGGCCTTGGGTGAAGCGGTCGGCGTTGATCTTGGCCACGCCGAACTCGATCGCTGCCAGGTCGTACCCGACGTACGGAGTGAGCTTGAAGCGCACGTTGTCTTTTCTGTAGTTCCACGACGCGACGACGCGGTGAAAGAGCGTGGTGAGGTTGGCGGTGACGTCGACGTTGCGGCCTCCGCCGGTGGCCACGACCTTGAGGCGGTCATCTGAGCCGAAGGCGAAGACCGAGAAGGTCGAGCCGCCGTCGACGGGGGGCTGGCCGCGCTTGCCGCCCACGTCGAGCCTCACCTGGTAATCGAAGTAGACCGGCAGAATCAGCAGCGTGCCGCCCTGTGGGTCTTTGGGCAGCACCAACGGCAACAGCGCGTCGATGTAGCTGCGGCGTATGGCGCCGGCGAGCGAGACGCTGTCGGTCAAGGGCGCTTCGAGAAAGAGGCTCGAGTCTTTGATGTCGACCTGCACCGCTCCGTGGAGCGTGTCAGCGGCGCCTTTGCGCGAGACCACGTCGACGACTCCGCCGACGGCACGGCCGTAGCGGGCCCCGAACCCACCGGGGTAGAAGTCGATGCGGTCGAGGAACTCGGCGTTGACCACCGACGGCCCACCGCCAAAGTGAAAGAGGAGCGGGATCTCGACGCCGTCGAAAAAGGTCAACGTCTGACTGGGGTTGGCGCCGCGAACGATCAGCTGGCCAGAGATGAACGGGGCCCGCGCAACGCCGGGAAAGTTCTGAATCACCCGAATTGGGTCGCCAAAAGTGCCAGGTACTTTTTGCAGTTCTTGCCGAGAGAGCGTGCGGCTGACGACCTCTTTTTTGTCACGCGTGCTGCGCACCACGGTCTCGTAGCCGACGGTCTTGGGCTGCACGTAGAGCTTCACGTCTTTGACTTCGTCGGGCTCGAGGGTCTCGGTCGTCTTGAAGGTCTCGAACTCGGCGGCGGTGACCCGAACCTCGCAGGCGCCGGCCTCGGTCTTCAAGTCGAAGTGGCCGTCTTCATCAGAGCTGGCTTGCTGATCGGGGTGATTCAGGCAGCTGACCAGAGCTCCGGAGATTCGCGTTCGGCTGCCTCGGGCGATCAGCTCGCCTTTCAGGTGGGCCATCGGCACTGGAGGAGGGCCCGCGTCGACATCGGGAGCCCCCGCGTCAGGAGGCGCCAAGGTGAAGTGGTAGACGTACGCGATTTGCACCGGCGCTGGGGCGAAATCGATCTCAGCGGCGCTGAAGCTGAACCTTTTCGCCGCAGCCACGGCCGCCTCGTCGAACCCGTTGCCGACGGGCTCGGGCACTTGCACGTCGCTGACGCCTCCATCGGCACCGATGGTCAGCAGCATGCGAACCGACGCCGTGAGCCCCATTTTCTGAGCCTCCTCGGGGTACGCCGCTTCGGCGAACTCGAGCAGCGCTGGAGGCTTGGTAAGCACCGGCACGTGAACGCCCGCATCGATTTCGACCCGTGTGGCACCTTCGTACGCGGCGACTGTGCGCGGCTGCAACACGCACAACAAGAGCGCCACGGTGATGCAAAAGCGACCCAACTGCCTCTGCGTCATACCTCGATAATCTCGACGAAAGGCGTGTGGCACGGGCCCTGCTCATAGACCGCACAAGGGAGGGACGCCATATGAACACGTCCAACGAAACCAAAATGAAGATTCAAGGTCGCAGAGTGATGCCGAAAATTCGCAATCTCACCAAGCGCGCGGGAGCCACCAAGGGCACGGTGACCCTGGGTGATCTGCTCGCTGCCGCATTCGATACGTTGATCGATTCTGACGCGGTGACGTACGTGCTGGCCTCGCGCCGCATGTCGACGCGCATCGGCCGCAAGCTCGTTTTCATCTGAGGCACCCGTGGTAAGCAGCGCCGTCATGGCGCTCGACCCGCAGTTGCTCGAAGTCATCGTGTGCCCGGTTGATCGCGGCCCGCTGCTGAACTGCGAAGCCGATGGGGTTTTGTACAACCCGCGGTTGAAGCGAAAGTACCCGGTCGTCAGTGGCATACCGGTGTTGTTGGCCGCTGAGGCCGTGACCGTGGGCTCTGCTGAGCATGAGCAGCTCGTCTCGCGTGGGCGCCCAGCACCACTCCCGTGATTGACACCCACTGTCATCTCGACGTCGCGCGGTTCGACGGCGATCGCGAGGCAGTGCTCGAGAGAGCGTGGGGGGCCGGCGTCACGGGCCTGATCATCCCTGCCATCGGCCCGACGTCGTGGGAGCCCCTGTTGAATTGGCCTCGACGCGAGCCTCGCGTGCAGGTCGGCCTCGGGATTCACCCACAGCTGCTGCCTGCGTTGCCCGAGACGGAAGACGCCCTCCACCTTCAACGCCTCGACGAGATGCTCGGCCGTGGCGGCGCGGTCGCGGTGGGTGAATGCGGGCTCGATGGGCCCAGCGAACCAGGCGCTGCGATGGAGCGACAGGTGCGGGTGCTCAAGGCCCACTTTGCCCTGGCTCGAAAACACCGGTTGCCGCTGCTGGTTCATTGCCTTCGGGCCCACCCCCACCTTCAGAAGCTGCTCAAAGAAGAAGCGCCGGTCGAGCGTGGCATTCTCATGCATAGCTATTCGGGGTCGCACGAGCTGGTGAAGCTCTACCTGAAGCACGGCTGCTCATTTTCGTTCGCCGGGCCGGTGTCGTTTCTCGAGGCCCGAAAGCCCCTCGACGCCGTGCGCGCGGTGCCCCTCGAGCGGTTGATGGCCGAGACCGACGCGCCCGACCAAGCACCCCACCCTCACCGCGGCAGCCGCTCGGAGCCCGCGTTCGTGCCGTTGATCATCGACGCGATGGCCGCTGCGCGGGGCGAGAGGTCGGGCGCGCTGCGTGCGACTACGACCGAGAACGCCAGACGCTTCTTCGGTACATTCTAACAGCGGGCCGCTGCGTCGTTTAGTGAGTCAGGGGGCCGCACCAGTCGAGACCCATGCGCGAATCACGTCAAGGTCTGTGCTTGGTATCGAGCTGCCTACCTTGGGCATCTGCGAGCCAGAACACATGCCCGAGCCAGTGAGCTTGTTGATCAGATAGCTGCCGGCGAGGTCGTTCGGCTTGACGCGGTATTTGCTCTTGCACTCGGTCGAGAAGGCATTGACCAGGCCGCTGTACCCGAGCGCAGCGGTGGAGAGATCGAGGTTCTCTGCGGGCCGGGAGCCCGAGTGGCACGACGCGCCTCCGCTGCCCGAGCTTCCGCAGCCGTTCTTCTGCAAGATCGGCTCGACGTCAGACGCGAAGAGCTTTTTGGGCCAGGTGCATTGCCCTGACGAGCACGTCGAGCCGCTGGTGCAGCTGCCGCAGCTCCCGCCGCAGCCGTCGCTGCCGCATTGCACGCCCGAGCACTGCGGGGCGCACCCACACTGACCGCTTGCGTTGCAGCCCTGGCCACTCGGGCACGCGCCACACTCACCGCCGCAGCCATCGCTGCCGCAGACCCGGCCGGAGCAGCTGCCGGTACAGCCGCACTGACCGGTGGCGCCGCACAAAAGGCCGGCCCCGCAAGTTCCACAGCTCCCGCCGCAGCCGTCTGCGCCGCAGGTCTTGCCGATACAGCTCGGGCTGCAGATGCACTGACCCGAGCTGTCGCACGCTTGCCCGCTCTGACAGGGGCCACAGCTGCCGCCGCAGCCGTCGTCGCCGCAGACCCGACCCGTGCAACTTGGAGTGCACTTGCCGGTGCACGAGCCGACCTTGGTGTTGCAGACCAGTACTCCCCCGCACGAGCCGCAGCTGCCACCGCAGCCGTCTGGGCCGCATTGTTTGGTCGAGCAGGTCTTTACGCACGCGCACTGAGCGCTCGCGTCACATGCTTGGCCCGATGGGCACGTGCCGCAGACGCCGCCGCAGCCATCGCTGCCGCATTGCTTCCCACTGCACTTGGGGATGCAGAGGCACTGGCCGGTCACTGAGCAGGTGTCTGTCACCCCGCAGGCTCCACAGCTGCCACCGCAGCCGTCTGACCCACAGACCTTGCCAACGCAGCTCGGCTGGCAGGCGCAGGTTCGGGTGCTCGAACACACCAGCGTCTTGGCGCAGGTGCCGCAGCTGCCGCTGCACCCATCGTCACCGCAGGCCGCGCCGACGCAATCAGGGGTACACGTCGCTTGAATGCATTGCCCGTCTGGAGTGCACGTCAACGCCTGCGAGCACGAACCGCAGCTGCCGCCGCATCCGTCGTCTCCGCACGTTCGGCCCGAGCACGAGGGCAGACACCCGCTCTGCTCGAGCTGGGTCAGAAAACCGTCGAGCGTCTTCTGGTTGCAATCGGCGAGTGGGGCTCCGAGTGGCATCGTCAGCTGAACAATCGCTCGATCACGTATCTTGGCCGCTTGTCGACGCACATCACCGTCGGTATCGAAGTTGACGCCTTCGGGCGCGCCCGCGCGCTGAGCGCCAGTGACCAACGCCGAGTGACATGCGTCGCACGATGAGGCCAAGACCTCGCGGCCCGTCTTCGAGCACGGCACGCCCCCAGTCGAGGAGCTGCCGACACACGAGAGCATGAACAGCATGAGCCCCAGGGCCGAAACCAAGCGCGGCTGAAGCGGGGTCGTCGCAGAAGGTTCAGGCATGAGAGAGAACGTGTAACGGCCGGAGTTTGTTTTACTGGGGCTGCCTTCACAGAACAATGTGGCGAAGCCGCACGAGAGGTGCGCGTAAGTTGCATTGCGCCGGTCGTCTCGTGCATGAAGGGCCCTCGATGTTGACCGAAGCCGCTCCCTCGCCCACCGTTGCAGTGCCCGTTGAGAAACCATTTCGGCTCCACCGCCGCTTCGATCGCTCAGGCCGGTTGCTGGGCGACGATGGCATGAAGCGCCTCGCCGAGGCCCGGGTGATCGTTTTCGGCCTGGGCGGCGTCGGCAGCTTCGCGGTCGAGGGCCTGGTGCGCAGCGGCATCGGCCACTTGACGCTGGTCGACTTCGACGTGGTCTGCGTGACCAACACCAACCGCCAGCTGCACGCCACCGTCAGCGCGGTCGGCAAGTCGAAAGCCGAGCTGCTCGCCCAGCGGTGCCTGCAGATCAACCCCGAGATCTCGGTCACGCCGGTGGTCGACTTTTACCGCGAAGAGGTGGCCGATCAGATGCTCAGCGGCCACTGGGACTTCGTGGTCGACGCGATCGACAACGTCAAAGCCAAGCTGCACCTGCTCAATGCCTGCGTGACCCGCGGCATCAAAGTGGTCAGCGCAATGGGAGCAGCCGGCCGCCTCGACCCCACCTGCATTCGCGTCGACGACCTCTGCGAGACACATATGGATGCGCTGGCCAAGGACGTGCGCAAGCTGCTCAAGCGCAAGTACGGCATCGAAACGAACAAACCCACCGGTATCACTGCGGTTTTCTCACTCGAGCCGCGCCGCCAACCCATCGACTTGCGCTACGACGAGTCGCACGGCGGGTTCATGTGCGTGTGCCCGCATGGAGAGAACGAGTTTCACTCCTGCGAGCACCGAAACCAGATCGATGGCAGCGTTTCGTTCGTCACCTCGGTCTTCGGTATGAACATGGCCGGAGTGGTCGTTCGAAGAATCGCCCAGGGGCGCTGACATTCGCGATGGGCTTGGTGGTAGAGGGCCCCGCCTATGCCTTCATCACTGCCCCTCTCTCGTGTTCTCGGAGTCGCCGCGCTGGCGACCGTCATCGCTTTCGCCGCCTGTGAAGGGCAGCAAGCCAGTGCGCGCAACGATGACCCGGTGGTCATCACGCACCTCAACCGGCTGGCGAACGGCTCTGGGTTCTCCGCGCTCCAGGGGCTCAACGCCGCCCCGGTCGTGATCAGCCAGATGTTCACCGGCAATGGCACGAGCAACGCGTTCGGCAACGATTGGGTTGAGCTGCACAACAACACCCGCACCGCGCTCGGCCTGGGCGGCACCACGCTGCAGTACGGCTCGCAGGCCGGCACGTCGTGGGCGAGCAAGGTCACCCTGCCCCTCGACGCCGTCATCGCGGCTGGCGGGTACTATTTGGTGCAGCTGGGCAACGCCAGCACCGGCGTTCAGATCTCGGCCGACTATGTGGCGGCGAGCGGCATCGCGGCCAGCGCCACCGACGGCAAGATGGCTTTCGTGGCCGGGCCGAACACCATGGGCGCCGCCGCTTGCCCAGATGCGACCGCGATCGACTTCGTCGGGTACGGCTCCGCCAACTGCGCCGAGGGCACCCTCGCCGCGCCGGCGCTGTCGAACAGCACCGCCCTCTCGCGGTTAGACAACGGCTGCACCGACACCAACGTGAACTCGGCTGACTTCGTCATTCGTGGCAGCAGTGGCACGGCGATCGTGCCCCGCAACAAGAACAGCGCCCTGTACATCTGCAGCCCTCGTGACGCCGGCACCTTGCCTGGCAACGACGGCGGCGCTGGCGGAGGCACCGGTGGCGGCACGGGCGGCGGTTCGGGCAACGACGGCGGCACCGGCGGCGGTACGGGCGGCGGCACCGGCGGCGGTTCAGGGAGTGACGGCGGAGTCGAGCCGCGCATCGTGGGCTCGGCGTGCGACACCGACGTGCAGTGCAAGACCGACATCGGCGCCACGGCGCTCTGCCGCAAGAAGACCTCGCCGGGCAACGCCGACTATACGGGTGGCTACTGTACGATTCTTTGCGCCATCGACACTGACTGCGACCTCAACAGCGAGTGCGTCGACATCTCGCTCTATGGGGAGCAGCGGCTGTGCCTCGATCTCTGCGACAACCAGACCGACTTCTGCCGCTCGCCCGGGTACGCCTGCTACTCCGATGGCACCGGCCTCGGCATCTGCTGGCTCGACCCGATTCCCGACGAGTTCGACGGCGGCAGTGGTGCGGTCGACGCGGGCACCACCGGCAGCGACGGCGGCAGCAACCCACCGTTTGACGCTGGCATGGGCACCGTCGACTCGGGCACCACCACGCCTGCTGACGCGGGCACCACCACGACGCCTGACTCGGGCATGACGGGCGTCGACGCGGGCACGATGACCCCGGGCGACGCTGGCACGGCGGGCACGGCCGACGCGGGCGGTACGGTCGATACCGACGCCGGTACCACGGTCGAGAACGACGCCGGCATGGGCATGACCGGCACTGACGCTGGCACGACCGCGATGACCGACGCCGGCACTGGCGCTCGCAAAGACGCTGGCGTGACGACGCGTGACGCTGGCACGACCACCACCCCGCCGAACCCCACCCCCGGCGACGCCGGGTGCAGCTGCTCGTCGACCGAGGCCGGCATGTTGCTGCCCTTCGCCCTGGTCGCCTTGACCCTGCGCCGACGGTCGAAGCGCGCCGCGCAGAATCGGTGAATCTCTTTGTCGCCTCCGGTGATTGCAGGCCGCCGGAGGGCATGACACGTAGCGCCGATGATCAGCTCAATCGGCGTACGTCGTACCGTGGCTTTGATGGTGCTCGCTCTCACGGCCTGTGAAGGCCCGCGAGGCACCGAGGCCGCCGATGGCACCCTGCCCGCCGAGGCCACCCTGGTGCGCCAGCTGGTCGGCCAAGCACTGGTGATCAGTCAGGTTTTCGGAGGCGCCGGCGGTGCTGGCAGCGCCTACAACGCCGACTGGGTCGAGATTCACAACACCTCGAATGCGCCGGTGAACATGGCCGGGTACTCGCTGCAGTACGCCTCGTCGATGGGCACCAACTGGCAGTCGAAGACCGCGCTGCCCACCACCGTGCTGCCTGCCGGGGGCTATTTTCTGGTGCAGCTGGGCAACTCGAATGCCTCAGGCACGGTGATCGTGCCCGACTACAAGACCACCAGCTTCAGCCTGGCGGCCACCGCCGGCAAGTTAGCCTTGGTGCAGGGCACGACCCAGATGCCGAACGGTAACTGCCCCAGCAGCGCCGCGGTCGACTTCGTCGGCTATGGCGACGCCAACTGCGGCGAGCCGGGGGTGGGGGGCAAGGCGCCCGCTCCGTCGACCATCACCTCGATTCAGCGCAAGAACAATGGCTGCATCGACACCGACACGAACTCGACCGACTTCGAGCTTCGAGGCGGCTCGGGAGCGCCAGTCATCGTGCGCAGCTCGGCCAGCCAGCCCTTCAGCTGCGGTGGCACCGACGCCGGCACGAACACCGGCACCATCCCCTGCGGGAGCGACGGCGCCACCTGCCCAGCGACGTCATGCTGCGATGACCTCGGGTACATCTCGTTCTGCGTCGACCCGAGCGACTTCTGCTTCAACGGCTCGCAGTGCAACCCCAGCAACCTGACCTGTGAGTTCGGAGACGGCGGCACGGTCGACCCGGGCGTGCGCGAGGTCGGCTCACCGTGCGACACCGATCTCGAGTGCCAGAACGACATGGGCACCGAGGCGGTGTGCAAGAAGGTCACGACGCCGGGCAACTCGACGTACCAAAACGGCTACTGCACGTTGGACTGCAGCCTTGACGGGTTGTGCCCTCCGCAAAGCGCCTGCGTGAACTTGTCGCTGTACGGAGAGGCCGAGCGCATTTGCTGGAACACGTGCGGCAACGGCGTGCAGTGTCGCGGCGGGTACGCGTGCTACCAAGACACGACGACCAGCAGCCGCGGCTGTTGGATCGACCCGACGCCCCCGCGGTACGACGGCGGCACGGGCAGTCAACCGGTCGACGGTGGGCCGATTAGGTCGGTCGATGCAGGCCCGGGCCCGGTCGATGCCGGTTCGCCGGTGGTTGATGCAGGCACGCCCCGGGTCGACGCCGGTACGACGATGCCCGACTCGGGCACCATGGCGCCAGACTCAGGCACGATGCCTCCGGTCGACGCGGGCATGACCATGCCAGGTGACTCGGGTACCCCCATGCCGGGCGAAGACGCGGGCACCATGACGGGCGAAGATGCTGGCCCTGGCGCGACCGACTCGGGCACCACGATGACCCAAGAAGACGCTGGCACGACCGATTCTGGCGTGGTGGCGCGGGTTGACGCCGGCACGAAAGACGCCGGAGTCACTCGGCGAGACGCTGGCGTCACCGCAACGCCGCTCCCGACCGAGCCGGTGGGCTGCGGCTGCACGTCGACCGAGACCGGCATGTTGTTGCCGTTCGGGTTGGCTGCGCTGCTGCTGCGACGCCGCCGCGCATCATGATACAGATGCACCGCGCCAGCAGGTGCGGCGTATTCGCGATTGCTCAAATGAAGCCCGCCATTTCGGGGGCAGCGGCAACGACGCTCTTCTGCCAGCTCGTGTGATGCGTCTGCTCGAAGCCGGTCGCGACCGAGGCCAGCGCGTCGAACCCGGAGCGTGAGACCTCGAGTACGCCCCGTGTGTACTTCTGCCAGCTCAGCTCGCCGGCGCGACTTCGATCATGATCTCGTTGGTCCGGAGGAACCACGGCTTCCACGGTGGGTCGTATCGGGCGAAGACCGCGGGCCCGAGCGGCTTCAACCCGGCCTTGACGATGCCGGTGTGGAGCGTCGCGAGGTGCCGAGCGTAGAGCGCCTCCGACCAGACGCCCGAGTACGTCACCACCGCGACCGTGCGCTTCGGTATCGCCCGCAGCGTCACTGCGCTGTCATTGGGTATCGGCAACTCGTCGAGGCTCTTGAATTTCGACGGCATGGTGAATTGAATCAACCACCCTTGACCCGCGGTCGGCGCCTGAGTCACTGGCGCAGTCATCTCGATGGTCTGGCCCTTGGTTTGGGTGACTGGCGCGGTCATCGCGACCGAGGTGCCGCTGCGATTGCCGCCGAAGATGTAGGCCGCGAGCTTGCGAAACCCGGCGGAGCTCGCCTCATCACGGTCTCCGTCTGCGGTGGTCTCGGCAACCAGCAGCGGCGGGTACTCCCGCACTTCGATCGCATCGAGCTTCTGGAGGACGGTAAAGGTGGGGCGTTCGGTGGCCATCGCGGTGCTCCCCGTGAGCCCGAGCCCAAGAAGCGCCAACAACGCGAACGACCTGAGGGCGGAGCGATTCACAGCGGTGTCACTAACGTTGCCGCCCCTGATTGCTCGCGGAAAGGCTCGTTCCGCAAGTGGATTGGCGCGCAATGCAAGTGACGTGAGCTGAACCAGGCTGTACGAGATCAAGCTCACACCAGCGGTCAACCCCCCCCCGCTCCGAAAGTACGCCTTGAACTGGACACCAGAACAACTGCCCGACCTGAACGGGAAGATCTACGTCATCACGGGCGGCAACGGCGGCATCGGTTTCGAGGCCGCAAAGTTGCTGGCGCGTAAAGGGGGCCGGGTGGTGATCACCACGCGCAGCGAGTCAAAAGCCCAGACCGCGCTGAGCGAGCTTCGCGCGGCCGTGCCTCAGGCCCAGGTCGACTTCGTGCTGCTCGACCTGGCCGAGCCCGCGAGCGTCGCCGCCGCCGTCAAGGCGCTGCACGACAAGTGCCCCCGGGTCGACGCGCTCATCAACAACGCAGGCGTCATGCAAACCCCGGAGGTGCGGACCTCCGAGGGCTTCGAGCTGCAGCTCGCCACGAACCACCTGGGACACTTCCGCCTGAACGCCCGAATGATGGACCTGTTGGAGGCGTCGGGCGGCCGAATCGTCGCGGTGTCGAGCGTCGCGCACAGGTCCGGCACGATCGCGCTCGACGATCTCCAGTCACGGCGCGCGTACAGCTCGATCGCGGCGTACAGCCAGTCCAAGCTCGCGAACCTGATGTATGCCTTCGAGCTGCAGCGCCGGCTTGCGGAGCGTGCGAGCCGGGTCACCGCGATCGCCTGCCACCCGGGGTATGCCGCGACGAATCTCCAGTCGGCCGGCGTCGGCATGGAGGGCGGCAGCCGGGCCTTTCGGTGGGCGTACAAGGTGACCAACGCCTTGCTCGCGCAGTCGGCGGAGCGCGGGGCCTTTCCGCTCGCGCTCGCCGCCGCGGGCACGGAGGCCCGGCCTGGCGCCTACTACGGCCCGACGCGCTTCATGGACAGCCGCGGGCCCGTCGGCGAATCCACCGTCGCGCCCATCGCCCGCGATGAGGTGCTGGCGCGTGAGCTCTGGGAGAAGACCGAGGCGCTGGTCGGGCCGTTCTTTGCCGAACGCAAGCCATGAGGGCACAGGCGTGACCACTGCCCCAACCTACGCGCTCGCGCCCGGGTCCGTGATGCTGCTGCTCGACCTGGGGCTCGTGCCTGAGCGCGTGCTCCAGCGCGCAGGCTTGCCGGTCGATCTGTTCTCTCGGGGTGCCCTGCGGCTGCCCGCCGAGCAGTACCACTCACTCTGGAGCGCGGCCGAGGTAGAGGTCGGTACCGATCTGTCGCTGCTCCTTGCGCAATCGCTCCGTGTGGAGGCCTTCGACCCGCTGCTGTTCGCGCTGCTGTGCTGTACCGATCTCGATCGTGCCCTGGCGCGCGGGGCCGGCTTCAAACCGCTGGTCGCACCGCTGACGCTCGATCTCGAGCGGTCGCCCAAAGGCACCGTGCTCACGGCGCGCTGGCCCGACGGCGTGAGCCCGCCGACCTCGCTCGGGTTCGCGGAGGTGCTGTTCTGGGTCGCGCTCGCGCGCTTGGCGACCCGAGCGAAGGTGGTGCCGCTGAGGGTCACCGCGCCAGTGGCCCCGCCCGACCCCGCCCGGTTTCGCGCGTTTCTGGGTCTGGAGATCGAAGCCGGGCCGCAGTGGAGCGTGGCGTTCTCGGAGGCGGACGCGACGCGCCCCTTTCTGACTGCAAACGAGGGCATGTGGGATGTTTTTGAGCCGGCGCTGCGCCAGCGTTTGGCTCAGCTCGACACCGGAGCGACGCTGGCGGAGCGGCTGGGGGCCGCGCTCCTGGAGGCGCTGCCCGCGGGCGAGACCTCACGCGAGCGTCTGTCGCGTCGGCTTGCGGTCGGCACGCGCACGCTGCAGCGACGCCTGAACGACGAGGGCACGAGCTTTCAAGAAGTGCTCAATGCGACCCGCGAGACCCTCGCGCGACACTACCTGGGTCGCACGCAGCTCCCGGTCGGCGAGATCGCCTTCCTTCTCGGCTACCAAGATCAAAATTCGTTCTACCGCGCCTTCCGCGCCTGGACCGGCACGACGCCAGAGTCCGCCCGGAGCGCGGCTGCTGGGCACGCCCGTTGACCCCGTTTCAACCAAGGAGACGACCATGGATGGCTCGAGACAGCGTGCGTTCGCGAAGACGGTCTTCTTGCTGCTGCTGTTCTTGCACGCGCTGTCGTGCTTCGTGCTCGGGGCGATGGCACTGGTGAACTGGCCGTTTGCCCTGCAGATGGGCTTTCGGGTGCCCTACAGCACCGCGCTCGACACGATCGGTGTCGTCATCGGCCTCGAGTTGCTGTTCCTCGGGGGCATCAGCGCCCTGAGCTTCGTGTGGACCCGCAGCGGCGTGAAGGGCGGGACGGTCACGGGGATCGCGGTCGGGCTCTACATGCTCACGTTCGGCATCGTTGCCTACTTGAAGACCGGCCAGGTCGATGGGTTGCTCGTCGACAGCCTCCGCGGACTTCTGACGGTCGTCTTCGGCGTGATCACCCATCGCCATTTCGACGCGCCGAACACAGCGCCCGCGCAAGCGGTCACGTAGCTCCTGCGCTTGGGCTCCTCGAGCCTGGGGCGCGCTGTCTTGAACGTTCATGCTCAAGGCCGCGGCCGAGGTGTGGTGAATTGCGCCTCATGAAGGTACCCAGACTCGCCGCGCGACCGGTCGATGCACCGCGTGATGATTCGCCGGTGACGATGCTCGAGTTGTTCTTCGATCTGGTGTTCGTCTTTGTCATCACCCAAGTCACGGCGCTCATCAACCCAGCCAGCGGGTGGGCCGGGTACGGGCGGGCTGCGCTCGTGTTGTCGTTGACCTGGTACATCTACAACGGGTTCGCGTGGCTCGCGAACAACGTGCCGCCCACCACGCTGAGCATTCGACTGCCGATGTTCGCCGCGATGGCGTGCTTTCTCGCGATGGCGGTGGTTGTGCCCGAGGCGTTTGGCACCGGCGCCTGGCTGTTCGCACTCGCGTATTTGATGGTGGTGCTCATTCATGCGGTTCAGTTCGCCCGCTCGTCGCTCGGCACCTCGGCGAGCGCGATTCGCCGCATTCTCCCGGTCAATGTCTCAATCGCCGGGCTGGTCTTGGTCGCGGCCGCAGTAGGCCCGACCTGGGGCTGGGTCGCGTGGTGCCTCGCGGTGGCTCTGATTTTCGCCTCCGCCTTCATTCGCAGCGCGCAGTTCACGCTGCGCGCACACCACTTCGCGGAGCGGCATCAACTGCTCGTCATTATCGCGCTCGGGGAGACCATCATTCAGGTCGGTCAGGGCTCGGCCCGTCGGCTGATGGAGCCGCCGGTAGGGGCCGCATTCGTCGCCGGGCTCTCACTCATCATCGCGCTGTGGTGGGTGTACTTTGGCACGGGTGACGATGCGCGAGGCGCGCACGCCTTCTCTCTGACGCCCGACGACGGGCGCGCCATTCTGGGGGCGCGGGCCTATTCAGCGGCACACCTTCTCCAC
>JANLPS010000060.1:0-10058 GCA_031367385.1 Archangium sp.
GCTTGAGCACCGCGGGCTGACGAACCGGGCGCCCATTCGAGGCGAGATATTCGACGTGCTTGCCCTTTTTCACCCGGGTGATGCCGGCCCCGCCATCAACGGCGTAGGTCAGCCCCATGCGTTTTGCCTCACGAACGGCGGCGAGCGAGGTGGGCTTTTCAGTGTTCATATCGAGGGAGACCGAGCATTGACGAGGCGCGGCTTTCGCACCGGGGGTTTGGTGATTGCCTGGCTCAGGGCCGGGCCCTTGCGCGGCTGATGCGGCGCCAGCAGCACTGGCAAACCGGTCGAGGCTGATTGGGCGATCGCCTCGAGCACCCTCACGTCGGCGAGCCCTTCTTCGCCTGAAGGCTCCGGCTGGGTGTCGGTCAGAATGCACTTCGAGAAGGTGATCAGCTCAGGCGCGAATTGATCTCGTCTGCCGAAGGTCTTGTTCTTCTTCTTCTCTTTGGCCGTCAGGTGGTGGGCGATCGACCCGACGTATTCGTAGGCGGGCTCGACCCGCAGGTCACCTTTGGTGCCCACGACCCGGTAGCCGCCCACGTCGGCGCTCCCCTGGCTGACGGTGATCTGCGCCATGCGTTGATCATCGAAGCGCAGAATCGCGGTCGTCATCTCGTCGACTTCGACCGAGCGCGAATCGACGTTGATCGCTTTCCACGCGAAGACGCTGATCGGGTCGGCGCCGAAGAGGTTTCGCACCGCGTTCACGGGGTAGGGGCCGAGATCAGCGAGCGCTCCGCCGCCTTCTTCGAGCTTGGTGCGAATGTCGCCTCGGCGAATCTGGTGCGAAAATGAGGAGGAGAAATACCGCAGATCACCCAGCTTGCCCGAGCGCGCGGTGTCGATGGCTTTGAGCGTCGCTTCTTCGAAGTGCAGCCGGTAGGCGATCATCAACTTGCGGTCGTATTTCTTGGCTGCTGCCAGCATCGCCTCGCAGTCGTCGACGGTCATCGCCATCGGCTTCTCGCAGAGCACATGCGCTCCGGCGGCCATTGAACGCTCGGTGAAGGCCCGGTGCGATTCGTTCGGCGTCGCGATGTAGACCGCGTCGACCTGGGCATCGTGAATGACTTGCTCGAGGTTGTCGTACGAGGCGACGTGGTCGACGCCGTAGTGCTTGCCCAATACGCGGCGCTTCTTGGGGTCTGACGAAACCAGCGCCACCAACTCGGAGTTCTTCGCTGCGTGCGCGAAGGCCGGCAGCACCGCGACCTGCGCGATGTGGCCGACTCCAATGACCGCGTAGCGGACCCTCCGTCGTTTCGGCGAACGCATGACACAGCCGTTCAGCAAGGCCGGTGCCACCGCACAGGCGCTCTCGAACAACGCGAATGGCGGGGCATTGCTTGCGCTGGAGGCCCAAAAGCGCCGCAACGAGGCCGACTTGCACCTTCGCTCGCTCCACAGTGACCGTGACGCTTCCAGTCAAAGTGAGCAGGTTGAGGCCCTCCGCCCAAGGCGAGGCGGGCTGTTGGTGTTCGGGCGCGGTGCTGAAAGACGGCCAGCTCCGCGGCGCGAGCGGGCGAATGTCCTGATGCGCTGTGCTTCCGGCGCGATGATTTCAAAGAGACAACTGCGTTTTCTATTCAGCCAGGGCGAAACCGGCCTGCGCGAAATACGAAACGCAGTTGTCTATCTGAAAACACCCCGCGCCCAGGCCACACCTCGTCGCTCTGGCCACTGGCCTCCGGGGAAGGGGCTCGTCTTCGTCGGCAGTGCGAGGGTCAACCAAAACTCCGCCCGCTCCCAAAGCCAGTGAGCACGAGCCGTGGTCAGCCAGGCACATCAGAAAAATTGGCGAACCGTGAAGCGCCGCGCACCCCACAACCACGCCAGAAAGACCGCGACGATCATCACCAGGTCGATACACGACTGTGCGTCGAAATAGTCATCCATCCGCATGCTCGGCGCGGGCACCAGGCGCCCAACGAGCAAACCCGCCACCAACACCATCGCCGCCGCCCGACTCACGCGCGTGCCGACCGCCAGAAACGCGAGCACCGCCTCGTAGTAACACGAGAGCGTCGCTGCGAAGGGTATCAGCCCAACCGACGTCGCCGCCGCCGACCCCAGCCGGCCTCGGCGTGCCACCGCCACCCACAGCCCCAACGCGGCCAAACGCAACACCCAGGTCAGCCCACGAACGCGCTCGTGCACCTGAGCTCGCAGCGCAGACCACGACTCGAACAGCATCGCCGGGTCAGGCTCCGAAATCTTCTCCAAGCGCGCGTCAGACGCCACCGCCAGCGCCGGCTGCAAGCCCATCTGGTTGTACGACCACGCGCTACCGTGCGTGCGCAGGTTCTCGAACGACTCGGTGAACAACCGCCAATCGTGTTGCCCCGCCGCCGCGCCGCACAGAACGAGCGTCGCGATGCCCGCTCCGAGCAGCAAACGCCCGGCGCGTTTTCGATCTCTGCCCGGCAATAGCGCAGCGCCAACCGCTGCGACCAACACCAGCGCGGGAAACACG
Organism: Archangium sp.; assembly: GCA_031367385.1. GTDB lineage: Bacteria > Myxococcota > Myxococcia > Myxococcales > Myxococcaceae > JAEUJT01. The sequence goes on from JANLPS010000060.1 coordinate 2,477, forward strand.
CGGAGCAACGCGGCATACGCGAACGCGGCGCCCGCCAGGCGGTCTCGTCGAAAGCGCAGAAACGCCAACCCGACCGCGAGCGCCACCCACCAGTCGTTGCGCAAGAACGAGCCGCCCGCCCAGTCGAACCGGTTGGGCACATGGCACCCCCACACCAGCATCACCACCATCAGCGTGCGCCCACCGAAGGCCCGAAAGAGCACCGCCGCCGCCACCAGAATCAGCAGCGGGTCGAGCCAGGTCAGCCAGTGCGCCGGGCCAGCGATGATCAGCGGGCTCGCGAGCAACAGCCACACCGGAGGCGCGTTGAACCCATGATCGACCAACATCGCAGGCAGCAGCGTGCCCTTCGAGCGTCGCTGAAGCTCGTTGAGGTCGTCGGTGAATTCGACCCACCTGGCCTCGTCGAAGCGCCCGCGGCAGGCCTCGGCCTGCTCCAGCCGCGATGCCGCGCTGCTGATGGCATACGTGCGCAGGTCTCTGACCTGCCAGCCGTCGATGGGCATTCGCTGCTCGACCGCCGCCGCCAACGCGCAGTCGTACAGACCGGTGTAGCGAAGCTCATCGACGAACCGGGCGCCCAACACGTAGTGCGAAAAATCAGACGGGTGCTCGGGGCTCGCGAAGTGACCGACGAAGAAATTGGTGCTCGAGGCGAACGCCAGCCCGCTGACGGCCAAGTACAGCGCCTGACGCACTCGGCTCGACAGCCGTGGCGCGACCACCAGCACTGAAAGCCCGAGCACCACGACCCCGGTGGCGGCGATGCTGGCCTTTGACCCAGTGGTGACCCAAGGGCTCAGCGCTCCGCCCGCGAGGCACCCCACCGCGAAGCAGAGTGCCGCCTGCAGAGCTCGTCGTTTTTTCGGTCGCATCGCCCGAACCACCCTTCTCGTGGGAGATCGCCGCAAAATCAACCCGTATCAGGCCCGTCGTGCACCGGTGAGCACACACATTCTCACTCCTTGAGAACGACTGAATGCGGCCATGACGCAACCAAACGAGGTACGGTGCCGACCATTCGTTTTCGCCTTTCGGAGCAACCGTGACGACCCCAGTCAAAGCCAGCGCGACCCAAGCCCCCGCCCAAGTCGGAGGCCAGAAGGTCAATGACGCCAAAGCGGCCATTCTGATCAACTCCGCGCGCAAAGACCTCGGGTACCACGAGGGCCCCAACAACAGTAACAAGTTCACCAAGGCGCCCAACGCTCCGTGGTGTGCCGGCTTCGTCAGCGCGAAGCTCAAAGAAGCCGGAGTGGCTGGCATCAAAGGCAGCGACGGGTGTGCGGAGCTCGCCAACCAATTCAAAGCTGCTGGCAAGTACACGGACTCGAGCAAGCCGCCGCAGCCGGGCGACGTCATCTTCTTCGGCAACCCGCCACACCACACCGGCATCGTGCAGAAGGTCGACCTCGCCTCGGGCAGGGTCTACACCATCGAGGGCAACTCGAGCGACGCGGTCAGCCAGTGCTCGTACAGCCTCAAAGACGGTGGCATCAGCGGCTACGGCAAGACCTTCGCGCCGGGCACCGTGCGCGACGACCTCGGCTTCAACGTGAGCGAGGCGAACGCCCAAAAAGCCGGCGGTGCTCCACGAAACCCGGCCGCCGCGCGGGCCAACCCGAGCCAGGCCACCGAGACCGGCCGCGACGGTGGCGTGTACGGCCGCTACAACTACTTGCTCGCGCTGCTCGAGGCGATTCTCAACAGCGACACCGAGGCCATCACGGCGTTGATGAAAGAGCTCTTCCCCAACGCGACGCCCGAGCAGATCGACGGCGCGATGAACGCGCTCAAGAACGACCCCGAGCTGATGGCGCAGATGCTCGCCAACCCCGAGCCGATGATGAACGCGCTGTTGGCCGATTCGTCGCCCGCCGGCATCGACGCGGTGAAGCGTTCGCCGCCCAAACCCGCGCCGGGCACCGCCGAAGACAACGCCCAGCTCGCCAAAGACATCTTGCGCTCGACCGAGCTCAACCCGGCCGGCGAGCGGCTGCGTGAGCAAACGCTGGCGCTGGCGAACAAGCCCAAGTCGCAGGGCTGGGTGCCCAAGACCTCGGGCTTCGCCCCCACCGAGAAGTGACCTCTCGCCTCTCGCAGGTGCTGGCCGAGCGGGTCGCTCCGAACGCCCCTGCTCCGCGGCCCGGCGCCTTCGTCGTCTATTGGATGCGGGTCGCCGTTCGCGCGACCGAGAACCCTTCGCTCGACGTCGCGTTGTCGATGGCCAGGGCGTTGGGCGTGCCGTGCTTCGTCTATCACGCCATCTCAGAGCGCTACCGCTACGCGTCTGATCGCGTGCACACCTTCATGCTCGAGGGAGCCCGCGACGTGCAGCAGGCGATGGCCGCGCGCGGCGTGGGCTACGTGTTTCACCTGCAGCACGCGAATGATCAATCGCCCCACTTGCTCACCCTCGCGAAGCAGGCCGCGCTGGTCGTCACCGATGCGATGCCGGTGCAGCCCCTGCAGAAGTGGGACGCTCAGGTCGCCGCTGTCGCGCCCCTGTGGAGAGTCGACGCCTCGTGCCTGGCACCGATGTGGTTGGTCGAGGCTCCGTTCGAGCGGGCCTTCGAGTTCACCGCCGCGCTCAAGCCACTCTGGGCCCAGCGAATCGACGCGGCGTGGGTCGACGTCGAGCCGCACCACCCTCCCTTCGTGCCGCCGCTGCCGTTCAGCCCGCTCTCGCTTCAGGGTGAAGACCTGCCGGCGCTGGTGGCGATGTGCGACATCGATCACTCGATTGGCCCGGTGCACCACACGCCCGGAGGCTCGAGCGCGGCCGGCGAGCGCTGGCAGCGGTTTCTGACCGAGCGCATCGACCACTACGCGAGCGATCGCAATGACCCGTTGCTCGCGGGCACCAGCCGCATGTCGGGCTACCTGCACTTCGGGCACATCTCGCCTTTTCGAATGGCCCGCGAAGCCAACGCGCGGCGCACCAAAGGGGCCGAGAAGTTTCTCAATGAGCTGCTCACCTGGCGCGAGCTCGCGTGGAACTTCTGCCGCTTCAACACCGAGCTCGACTCGATTCAGACCTTGCCGGCGTGGGCACGCGAGACGCTCAAGGCGCACGAGCGAGATCGCCGCGAATTCTTGCCCTCGTGGGAGCAACTCGCCCGGGCCCAGACCGGCGACCCCCTGTGGGACGCGGCGCAACGGCAGCTGCTGACCCACGGCGAGCTGCACAACAACGTACGAATGGCCTGGGGCAAGGCACTCGTCGGGTGGACCCGTACGGCGCAAGAGGCCCTCACCTTGCTGCTCGACCTGAACCACCGCTTCGCGCTCGACGGCCGAGACCCGGGCTCGTACGGCGGCATTCTCTGGTGCCTGGGGGCCCTCGACCGCCCCTTTCCCGAGCAGCCGTTCTTCGGCACGGTGCGCACGCGGCCCACCGCGGAGTACGGCAAGCGCATCGACCTGCCCGAGTACTCGCGCCGCACCCGGTTGCCGAGCCGGGGCACGCCTCTGGTGGTGGCGGTGGTCGGTGCCGGAGTCGCAGGCGCCGCCGCCGCCCGCACCATCGCTGACGCCGGCCATGCCGTGACGCTCTTCGACAAGGGGCGTGGGCCAGGCGGCCGGGCGTCGACGCGGCACGACGGCGAGTACAGGTTCGACCACGGCGCGCAGTACTTCACGGTCGAAGACGAGCGCTTCGCCCGGGTGGCCCGCGCCTGGTGGCACGAGCGGGCCATCACCGAGTGGTCGCCCAGGCTCCTCACCTTCGGCGAAAAACCGCCCAGAGCGTCAGACGCGAACACCTCCACCCGCCCCCCGCTGCACCGCCTGGTCGCGACCCCGGGCATGAGCGCGCTGCTCCAGCGAATGCTCTACGACCTCGACGTTCGATACGGGGTGACGGTGACCGAGCTGCACCGCACCGAGACCCGCTGGCGCCTGGTCGGCGGCGACCAGACCGCGCTCGGTGAGTTCGATGCCCTGGTCTTGGCCGCGCCCGCCCCGCAATCAGCCGCGCTGCTCGACCCCGCCTCGTTCGCGATGGCCTCGCGCATTCGCGAAGCGCAGTACGCACCGTGCTGGGCCCTGATGTTGGCCTTCGACGAGCCACTCGGCCTCGAGCTCGACGCGGCGTTCGTGAACATCGGGCCCCTCAAGTGGCTCTCTCGCGACTCGAGCAAGCCCGAGCGAGCACCCGGCGAGCGCTGGGTGTTGCACGCCACCGCCGACTGGAGCCAGAAACACCTCGAGTCGGCCCCTGAAGAAATCACCGCCATTCTGCTCGACGCGTTCTACGCGACCACCGGCGCCCGCCCCACCACGCCCGCGTACGCCAAGGCCCATCGCTGGCGCTACGCGTTCGTCACCCAGCCCCTCGGCGAGCCCTGCCTGTACATGCCGACCCTGCGCGTCGCGGCCTGCGGTGACTGGTGCCTGGGGGCGAAGATTCAAGCCGCCTACCTCAGTGGCTGCGCCGCCGGAGGCCGCATCAACGCCATCGCTCCCGATGCCGTACCCGACGACGCCGAGAGCCCCATCACTCGCGCCGCGCAGATGCGGCTGATCTAACCGGCCTTCCACCCCTGGGGGGCCGGCGAACCCAGCCGCTCGAGCCCAGAGACCGTCTCGTAGATGCTCGCGTAGTTGGCTTCACCGGGGTTGTTGTAGGCCCGCGTCACCGCCTGCAAGACACTCTCGAGCTGTGGGTCGAGCCCGGCCCTTTTCTTCGGAGGGGCGCGCGCCATATCGAGCACCGAGTGCCACTTTCCTTCGGGCGAGCGAAGAAAAGTCCACGGGCCATCCATTTCGTCGAGCGCGATGTCACCGACCTTGGTGCGATACACGACGGCAGAAAGTTTGCCGTTGTTGTCGAGCCTCAAGTCAGGGTCACGACTGGCCCCTTTGGGTCGATACGCCGCAGCATCGACCCAATGGCCAGCGGCGCTCGTGGCACCAATGTCAGGGGCGTCGTGGGTGTAGGAATGCGCGAAGAGGTACTCGAGCCCGACTCGGGGGTCTTTGTTCGCCGGCATTCGCAGCGAAGAATTGACGCCCTGATTCGCAACTTCGGTGTGTCGAAAGAGAGATCTCAGGGCGGTCAAGAACATCGGTCTCTCGTACCGCACAAACCCTGCGGGCCTCAACCCCCCCGGGGTGGTACTGAAGGGGCATGACGACCGAAAAGACCCAGACCACCGACGAGCTGCTCAAGGTGGCCCACGCCGAGGCCGAGCGCCTCAAGATGCACTTCGCCCAGCGCTCGAAAGCTGAGAAGAAGCGAATGACCCAGCTCGAGACGTTGGTGCCCAAGCTTCGCAACCTGGTGAAGAACGGTACGCCGATGCCGGGTAAGGTGACCAAAGACGAGCTGGCGTTGCTCCAGCTGCTCCAGACGCCTGAAATCAAATAGTTCGACGCTGTGAATACGGCCCGCGCCGGCCCGTCACCCGCATCGCCGCACTCCTTTTGACCGCAAAGGCTGCCCCCTATGTCTCGCTCGCTGCTGCTGGGTTGTTTGGTGTTGTCGACTGCCACGCTCGCTGCCGATTCGGCGACCCGCTCGTTCAAGAATGCCGCTGACGCCGTCGAAGACGCCTTCGACCGAACCAAGCGCACCAGCCCCACCTGCCGTGAGAACATCGGCCGGCAGCTCGATGCCCTGGTCGACCGCATCGACGCGCTCAAGCAGGGGGCCACCGACCAGTCGATCAACGGCCTCAAACAGGAGCTCTCCATGCTCGGCATGTCCGCTCCGATGGCCGGGTGCCCGGTCGACGTGAACGACGACATTCAAAAGGCGGTGGGCTTTCTCGAAGAAGGCCGTGCCGCGATGTGGGGCAACACCGGGCGCCGCGCCGATGATCGCCGCAACCGCCGCCATGACGACGAGCCGGTGTTCACCCAGACCGAGAGCTTCGTGCAGATGGGGCCGCTGACGGTGCAACCGAACGCCCGGTTCGAAGGCGAGAACGCCGTGCGGGTGGTCGTGCCCGAGCTGAAGATCTTCAACATGCAGGGCAAGCCGTTCTCGGTGGGCGCGCGCTTTCGCTCGTACGAAGGCCAGTGGAGCGACTGGGTCACCACCCAGACCTGGGCCGTGCCCAACAACGCCTTCGTGTGGAAGAACGCGTTCAACCACTTCTTTCGCTACTCGAGCCTCGCCGAAGACGACTTCAGCCAGGGCCGGTTCATCGCGCACGTCTCGGTGTTCGACAGCGACGGGCGCGAGCTGGCCTTTCGCGAAGCGAGCTTCAAGGTGCGCTTGCCGCAGCTGCCAAGCCCGGTGGGCCCAGGGCCTCTGGGGGTGCCTCCGGTGGTGCAGGCGCGCGACTGTGGCCCCGGCGCAGACATCGGCTGCAACATGACCCGCGACGGCCAATACCCGATGGACGCGCAGGTCTTCGCCGGCGTGCTGGAGTCGCTGCGCAGCTGGAGCACCGAGACGATGCGCGCACAGTCGGTGCAGGTCATCACCCAGCGGCAGTACCTGACGGCGGCGCAGCTGGGGGCCGTGCTCGACCTCTTTCGCACCGAAGAGCTTCGGCTGCAGGCGGCGCGGTTCGCGGCACCCCGGGTCGTCAACCCGCAGCACTCGCTGGGCCTGGCCGCGAAGTTTCGCACCGAGCAGTACGGGCAGGCGTTTCTGCAGCTGATGTCAGAGCAGCCGCCGGGAGGCATGCCCGGCACCCAGCCTCCGCCGGTGGTGCTCCCGAACGCACCCCCGCCGCCTCCAGTGCAGGGGCCGCCGCAAGCCTACCGAGACTGCGGTACGGGCTCAGACCCGGGCTGCACGATGTGGCACAAGGGCCGGCAGGCGGCCGACGCGCCCACCTTCGCAGGCGTGCTGACCGTGCTTCGCAGCAACGCCAATGAGCTGACCCGGGCCGAGGTCGCGAACACGATGATCGGCAGCCATTGGGTGACCGCCGCGCAGCTGGGCCTGGTGTTGGATTTGTTCAGCAATGAGCTGGTGCGGCTCGATGTGGCGAAGCGGGCCGCCGAGCACGTGGTCAACCCGCAGCACGCGCTCGCGTTGGCGGCGAAGTTTCAGAACTCATTCAACGCGCAGGAGCTCGTCGAAGTGATGTCGAGGCAACGCTAGGGACTCGTTCGTGGTGAGGACTCGTTCGTGGTGAGAGACTCGAACTACCTTCGGCGGCGAGTGAACGTGGGTCCTTCGACTGCGGCCTTTGGCCTTCGCTCAGGATGAACGGGGGGTTCGGTTTTCAGGTGCCGTTCATTCGCCGCCGCAGCGTGGCGACCGCGAAGAAGAAGACCTGCACCGCGCCAAAGTCGATCGCGTCGTTGTCTTCCAACCGAAGGCCCGACGAGACCTTCTTGCCGTTGACGAACGTGCCGTTCGAGCTGCCCACGTCGACGATCTCCGCGTGGTCATGCCGCCAGTCGATGCGCGCGTGGTGGCTCGACACCGTGTCTTCGTCGATCACCAGGTCGCAATCGGGCGCCCGGCCCAGCGAGAATGAATCGGAGTCGGCCAGCGGCGGCAATGTCGCCACCCACAGGTCTTCGAAGTCGAGCACCGAGCGCTTCGTGCGCGCCGGCATCGGCTGCGTCGTCTTGAGCCCCTTGCCCGGCGCGCCCTTGACCGCCTCTTCAATCG
>JANLPS010000108.1:0-2594 GCA_031367385.1 Archangium sp.
GCACCTTGCATGGCTTTCTCGAGGGGCTGGGCCTGAACAGCCTCGCCTCGAAGGTGCCGCTCGAGGCCTGGTACAACGTGTCGACCGGTCAGTTCATCTCGCTCTGCTTGTTTTCGCTCGGCGCCTGGCTGCTCGTCTCGCGCTCGAAGGCCCTCAGGTTGCCCCAGCTCACCGTGGTGCCGCAGACGGCGTAAAATGCACCTGCGCTGTTCGTGGCGATCGGTTATTCAGGCCGCATGATCAACGAGCTCATTTCTTCGGTGTTGCAGTCAGGGCCTGGCGCGGCGCTGCTCAAAGAGGTGCAAGCCAAGGGGTTGACCGCCGAGCAGGCGCACAGCGCGGTGACCGCCACGGCCGAGGGCGCGCTGAAGCAGGGTGGCGAGGGCGGTTTGGCCTCGCTCGCGCAGGGCCTGCTGTCGGGTGCTGGCTCGGGTGGCTTGGCGTCGTTGGCTGGCAGCCTGATGGGCGGCGCCTCGGGTCCCGCCGCGAGCTCGCTGACCTCGATGGTGCCGGGCATCGCGCAATTCGTCGCGGGCAAGACCGGCCTCGACCCTGCGATGGCACAGACCATCGTGTCGCTGGCGTTGCCCAAAGTGCTCGAGCTGATTCAGAACCACACCCAGGGCGCGGGGCCGACCAGCCCTCCCGACGGGGGTCTCGGTGGTCTCGGGGGCGCGTTGAAGGGCTTGTTGGGCTGATACCGCCACCTACATTCGGCGAGTGAGGTTGCGGCTGCGTGACGAGGGGCGCGGGTGTAATGTCGAGCGCCTTGGCCGCTCCCGTTGAACAGACTACCGGCAAGAAAGTCGCCGACGCCGACGAGGCCATGCGCTTGTGCGCAATGGTCGAGACGGAGCTCGCCGAGCTGCGCGCCGCGTATGATCAATATTTTCTCGGCGTTGAGCGCAAGCCGCCCACCAAGCGGCATGACGCTCTGAAGAAAGAAATGCGCGAGCTGAAGAGTCACTTCGTGCGCCAAACGTCGGTGCGGTTTCGCATCGACAACCTCGCGCAGAAGCTGACCACCTTCGAGCGCCTGTGGGACCGCACGCTCAAGGAGATTGAAGCCGGCACGTACAAGCGGCACTTGTTCAAGGCGAAGATGCACGCCTCGGCGCGCACCCAGCCCAGCTCGGCGGTCGCGGTCGCGGTCGCGGTCGCGAAAAAAGGCGACGATGTCGAGCACTTCGACGTCGATGAAGATCTCGACATCTCTGATTTGGGGCCTGAAGCGCCCACCAACCCAGATTTGGCGAGCGCGTTGGCGGCAGCGGCCTCGAGGCCCGTGGCTGCGCCGGCGGTGCGGGCCGTGCCGGCGACGGTGCCCGCGACGATGGCGGCGGTGAAGACCAGCGTGGCGGTGACGGCCCCGGCGAAACCGACGGCGATGGCCGCGGCCGCCGCGGCTCCGATGCCGATGGCGCCCCCATTTCCTTCGGCGAGAACGTCAGCGATACAGCCCGCGCACGTGCCAGCGCCTGCACCGAGACCGGCGACGGTGGCGGCGGCTCCGGCGGGGCCTGCGGGTGGGCTGTCTGATCAGAAGATCAAGGCGATCTACGACGCGTATGTGATGGCGAAGAAGCGGTGCGGTGAAGACACGTCGAAGCTCTCACTCAATGCCGTGGCCGATACGCTGAAGAAGCAAGTGCCCGCGTTGATGAAGCAGCACCAGGCCAAGAGCGTCGAGTTCAAGGTCGTCATCAAAGACGGCAAGGCTGTGCTTCGGGCGTTGCCGAAGGAGTGAAGCTGGGTGCTTCGAGTCCCTCAGCACGAACGGAATCAGAGCGAACCGAAGCCTCCGCTCTTCCACTTCTCCTCGTACGCGCGGGCCTCGGCGACCGTGTCGGTCACGAAGTTCCAATAAATGACGGTCGGCTCTGGCAGGCGCTCGCCACCCATCACGATTGCGCGGGTGTCTTCATCGCAGTGAAGTCGGACTGATGCGCCATCGCTGATCAGCCCGTATTCGAAAGCCGCGACCGCTTGCTCGCCGATGATCAGCCGGCCCTTCGCCACGTACACTCCGAGCTCACCCCACTGCGCCGCAGGCAATTCGAGAACGGCGCCAGCCTCGAGCTGCAGATCAACCAACTGCACCGCCTGATACGTCGGCACCGGCGACCGCAGCCCATTCATCGACCCCATCACCACCCGCACGCTGGCCCTCGGCAACGTGAACACCGGCAGCTGCTCGAGCCCCACGTGCGCGAACGACGGGTCGCTGTGACGCACGGCGTGGGGCAACCCAACCCACAGCTGCAACCCCTCGAGCGGTTCAGGCGTGGAGATTGTCGCCTCTTCGTGCACAATGCCCGCCCCGGCCGTCATCAAGTTCACGTCGCCCGGAGTGATGTGTTGATCAGAGCCCAAGGAGTCTCGATGGTGCACGCGCCCCGAAAACACATAGGTCACCGTCTGCAGCCCGACATGCGGGTGCTCGGGGGCGACGACTCCAGGCGTCGAGGGCGCTGGGCCGGGCCCGAAATGATCGCAGAACACGAACGGCCCGACGCGGCGGTGCTGGCGGGTCGGCAACGAGCGGCGCACGTGCTCACCGGGCGTGAGCTCTGCGTCGTGAGCGGCCCAGCGGG
>JANLPS010000118.1:0-2724 GCA_031367385.1 Archangium sp.
GGTGGCCGAGACGATGCTGGCTCCGTCGCTCGAAGCGCTGGTCACCAAGGGCACGCTGGGCTCGTTTCAGATGGTCTCGACGCACGTGGCGCCGGCCTTCGTTCAGCTGAACAAGGTCGCGTTGCTGCAGCGCGAGATCTATTCGAACCCCGCGCTCGACGCCTATTTCGAAGCGCTCGGGTTCAAGCCCGAAACGGTCGCAGCCGAACGCGCTGCCTTCGCGCAGCCCCACCTGCCGTTGACCGTCGATGCGTGGCTGGCCTCGGCCCCTGGAGAAGCAGACCGCGCGCAGTGGCTGGGTCAGACCACGCCTGGCACCTTCGCATCAGTGGTGTTTCTGCATGGCATCAGCTCGACCGAGGCCTTGGCGGCGATCAAGAGCCCGGGGGCGGTCTTGGTCGATCGCACCACCGAAATCTCTGCGCTGATGTCCCTCAGCCGCCGCTGGGCGCTCGCCCTGGTCGGGGTCGCCTTCGTCGCGATGTGGCTGCTGATGGCCTGGCGATACGGGCGGTTGGGAGCGCTCCAGACCCTGTTACCCACCGCAATGGCCTGCGTGGTGGCCCTGGCAGGCGCGGGGTGGCTGGGCCTGCCACTCAACATCTTCTCGACCGTCGCGCTTTGGCTGGTGCTCGGCATGGGGGTCGACTACTCCATCTTCTTCCGCGAGGCGGGGGATGACGCCCGCACCACCACCATCGGCGTACTGGTCGACTCGATCACCACCCTGTTGTCTTTCGGCTTGCTCGCACTCTCACATACACCGGCGCTCCGCTCTTTCGGCACGGTCTTGTCGCTGGGCCTCGCATCGGCTTTTCTCTTCGCTCCACTCGCACGAACCTCAGCCCAACGAATCCATGACTCTAACCCACAGTGACGTCTTGATCATCGGTGCAGGCCCCTCTGGCGCGATCGCCGGCGCGTTGTTGACGAAGAAAGGGCACTCGGTTCGAATCGTCGAGCGACAGCAATTTCCCCGGTTTTCGATTGGTGAGAGCTTGCTCGCCCACTGTCTCGACTTCGTCGAAGAGGCCGGCATGTCGAAGGCCGTTCACGCAGCCGGGTTTCAGTTCAAGAACGGCGCGGTCTTCTTTCGCGGCAAACAGACCACCGAGTTCAACTTCGCCGAGAAGAGCAGCAAGGGGTACCCGTACACGTTTCAAGTGCAGCGGGCGACCTTCGACAAGGTGCTGGCCGACGAAGCGTCGCGCATGGGCGCCGAAATTCTCTACCAAGAAGAGATTCTGGGCGGAGACTTCTCGGGAGCAACCCCCCGCCTCACGGTTCGCAACAAGGCCGGCGAGTCGCGCGAGCTGACCGCGAAGTTCGTGCTCGACGCCAGCGGCTACGGCCGCACGCTCTCGAAGATGCTCAAGCTCGAGACGCCCTCGCACCTGCCTCCGCGTCGCGCGTATTTCACCCACATCAAAGACAACATCACGCAGCCGGGCTTCGACCGGCAGAAGATTCGCGTCACCGTGCACCCCAAGTACCCAGACGTTTGGTACTGGCTCATCCCCTTTCCGAAGGGTCGCTGCAGCATTGGCGTGGTGGGCCTCGAGTCAGGGTACGACCGACTGCCCGCGAGCCCCGCGGAGCGCCTGAAGACCCTCAATGGCGAAGACGAGGGCCTGGCCGAGCTACTGCGCCACGCCGAGTACGACACTCCGGTCAACGAGCTGGGCGGGTACTCGGCAAACGTGAAGCAGATGTACGGCAAAGGGTTCGCGATGCTCGGCAACGCGGCGGAGTTCTTGGACCCGGTCTTCTCGTCTGGCGTCACCATCGCGATGAAGTCGGCGAGCATGGCGTCGGCGCTGCTGTCGAGGCAGCTCAAGGGTGAGCAGGTCGACTGGCAGAAGGAGTACGAGGTGCCGTTGCGCAAGGGCATCGACGCGTTCAAGACGTACGTGAACGGGTGGTACGACGGGCGGTTTCAGACCATCTTGTTCGCTCCTCGGCAGTCTCCCGAGATCAAAGAGATGATCTGCTCGGTGCTGGCCGGCTACGCGTGGGACGCGAGCAACCCCTTCGCGGCGCAAAGCGAGGGTCGATTCAGCTCGCTGTACGAGCTATGCCGGGCCTGATGCTCCGAGCGGTGATCACCTGCATGCTGTTGGCCGGTTGTGCGACCACCCGCGCGGCCGAGCCGGAGCCCATTGCCTGGCCAACCGTGCCGCTGGCGACGATGGGTTTCCCTTCGAAGGCGACGCAGTCGGTGACGGTCACTCGAAACGGCGACACCCACGATTTCACCGCGCTGATCGAGAGCGACCAAACGCACCTGGTCGTCGCGGGCATGGGCTCGATGGGCCCTCGCCTGTTCAAGGTCACCAAAACGGCAAGTGGAGTCACTGGAGAAGCCAGCCCCCTGGTGCCTAACTCGTTCAAGCCCGAGCACATGCTCGCTGACCTCGAGCTCGCCTTCGCCTCGACCGCGGCGCTGGAGGCCGGGTTCGTGAATTCGAAGTGGTCGCTCACCGAGAAGGGCTTCGTTCGCGCCGCGTCGTATGACGGCACCCCCGTCGCGACGGTCACCAAGACCTCCGAAGACCCGTTCGCTGGGCCGGTCGACCTCGAGAACGTTCGCTTCGGGTACCACCTTCACGTCGAGACCCTCGAGCACGAATGAGCCCGCTGGTCTTCTTGCACGATGTCGGCATCGTCTGTGCCTTGGGTCACGGCAAGGCCGAGGTCTGGCGGCGCGCGAGCAGCGGTGACGTC
>JANLPS010000132.1:0-35846 GCA_031367385.1 Archangium sp.
GCTCATGTTCGAGCGCGCATTAAGCCAGAGCGCGGCGAAGACCAACATGCCGACGGCGAGCAACGAGACGACCGTCTCCATCCACTCCCGGTTGGCGCCGGCGAGCAGGTGCTGACCGAACAGGTACACCACGACGCTGACGGCGAGCGCCACCAGCCAGCCGAGGTGAACGACCCGCGTTTGCTGCGTCGCTCCCATCTTCTTGAGCACCGCGAGCAACGCGCCCACCACGATCGCCGCCTCGAAGCCCTCGCGCAGCATGATCAGCAACGCCGTGATGAACACCGACCAGAAATCACCCGACGCGCGCTGCGTCGACGCCTTCTGAAGCACCGAGAGCAGCACCTGCCCGTCGTGCTCGAGGTCTTCGCGGCGCTGCGCGGTGAGCCTCGCGGCAGTCACCGCGCTCTCGATTTGCGAGACCAATTGTGCGTCGCGGGCGCGAAGCAGCGGCTCGACCGGCTCGACCCCCGTGAGGTAGGCATCGACGATCGCTTGGCGGGCTTCTTCATGATGACCCTGCCGCGACAGCTCGAGAGCGTGGCGCACGCTCACCATCGCCACGTTCAGCGACGAGTGCTCGTCGACCACCGGCATCACCCGGCGCAGGCACGCCACGTGCTCTGGCCCAAAGGCGTTCGCCAACGCACCGTCGGTCGAGGTCGCCAGCTGCTGCAGGCTCGCGCTGGGCGGCTGCGTGCCCGTTGGGCACTCGGGGTGTCGCAGCGTGAAAATGAAGAACGCCAGGTTCCACCGCTCGACATCACTGAGCTGGGGAAACGCCGACATCAACGTGCCCTTCACCCCGAAGGTCGTGGTGTTGAAGACCTTGTACGGCGTCAAGGTGCTCACGCGCTCGGCGTCGTGAAAGTTCGCGGGCTTCGGGTTCATCGCCGCCGCCATCGCCGACTGCCCGTCACCTTTTTCGCCGTGGCACGAGGCGCAGGTGGTTCGGAAGAGGGCCGCTCCCGCCGCGAGGTCTGGAGGCTCTCTGGGCGACTGCACCAGGTTCTCGGCCGCGATGATCTGCTGCGACAACGCATGACAGGCCGCGCTCACTTCGGCCGCCGGGTGGTGCCCGTCAATCGCCGCGAGAATGGCCTCGGCGCCCGGCCGGTAGACGCTCTCTTTGGGCAGCGCCTGCACCACTTCATCTGCAAACCCGCGTTGCTCGCTCAGCTCGGCACCGTCGCCGCTCGCCACCGCCGCGGGGTAATCACCTTCGAGGTACTGCAACAGACCCACGACCCGATGCCAGGTGTGATCACCGTCGGGGGCTGCGGCAAGCAGTACAGCGAGAAAGAGAGACTTCATCGGCGGAGGCGACCTCGTTGCTCGTTCTTATGGCCGATTTTGCGAATGAAAGTCAAAATCAACCAGCAAACGGGCGCCTCCCGAGCGTGGCTGCGCTAGAACCTGCGGTTATGTCTGAAGTGGCGTACCTCGAATTGCTGAAGAAGTTGGTCACCGACGGCAAGGTGCGAAAAGACCGTACAGGGGTCGGCACGAAGGGCCTGTTCGGCGCGCAGCTGCGGTTCGATTTGCGCGAGGGCTTTCCTCTGCTGACGACCAAGAAAGTGCACCTCAAGTCGATTCTGCACGAGCTGCTCTGGTTCGTTCGCGGCGAGACCACGGTGAAGCCGCTGCAAGACGTCGGCGTCTCGATTTGGGACGAGTGGGCGACCGCAGAGCAGACCGCGAAGTTCGGGCGGGCCGCGGGTGATTTGGGGCCGGTGTACGGGCACCAATGGCGCAACTTCGGAGCGAGCTTGCAGGCGAACGGGCAGTACGCGAATGACGGCGTTGATCAGCTGCAGAAGGTGATGACTGAGCTGCGAGAGCGGCCGATGAGCCGCCGGTTGATCGTCTCGGGGTGGCACCCGAAAGAAGCTGATCAGGTCGCGCTGCCTCCGTGTCACACGCTGTTTCAATTTCACGTGCAAGACGGCGAGCTGTCGTGCCACCTGTACCAGCGCAGCGCTGACTATTTCTTGGGAGTGCCCTTCAACATCGCCAGCTACGCGCTGTTGACGATGATGGTGGCGCAGGTCTCGGGCCTGAAGGTGGGCGACTTCGTGCAGAGCTTTGGTGATGTGCACGTGTATTCGAATCACATGGAGCAAGCCGCCGAGCAGCTGGCCCGCTCGCCGCGTCGCTTGCCGGTGATGCGGCTCAACCCCGAGCGAAAGAGCCTGTTCGACTTTCGCTTCGAAGATTTCACGCTCGAGGGGTACGACCCGCTCCCCGCGATCAAAGCGCCGGTGGCGGTGTGAAGCCGCTGAGCGTCATCGTGGCGATCGCGCGCAATGGGGTGATCGGGAAGCAGGGTGCGTTGCCGTGGCACATTCCCGAAGATCTGCGGTTCTTCAAGGCCACCACCATGGGCCACGCGATGATCATGGGGCGCCGAACGTACGAGTCGATTGGCAAGGCGTTGCCTGGCCGTCGCAGCATCGTGGTGACCCAGGGGGCGGCGGCTCCCGGGTGTGAAGCGGCGCCGAGCGTGGCTGCAGCCATCGAGCTGGCGCGAACGACTGATCACGAGCCGGTGATCATCGGCGGCGCGCGGCTCTACACCGAGGCCTTGCCGCTGGCGACCCGGCTGTATCTCACCGAGATCGATCGCGAGGTCGAGAATGGTGACACGTTTCTACACATCGATCGCAGCCACTGGCGCGAGGTCAGCCGGCGCGCGGGCACCGAACCCGGCGTGACCTTCGTCGAGCTCGTGCGCTAGAGGAGACCCATGAAGATCTACACCAAGACTGGCGACGGCGGAGACACCGCGCTTTTCGGCGGCGGCCGCATCGGCAAAGAAGACATTCGCGTCGAGGCCTACGGCCAGGTCGATGAGCTCAACGCCGTGCTGGGCATGGCGCGGTCTGAAGGCCTTTATTCGATGGATGCGCTGATGCAGTCGCTGCAAGATCAGCTGTTCACCGTGGGTTCGGTGCTGGCGACTCCGGCGGGGTCGAAGGCCGAGAAGGCGATACCGAAGATCAAAGCGGGGTGGATCACCGCGATGGAGCAGGCCATCGACGGGTTCGATGCGCAGATGGAGCCGCTGACCAGCTTCATCTTGCCTGGAGGCACCAAGGCCGCGAGCGTGTTGCACCTGGCGCGAACGGTGTGCCGACGGGCCGAGCGTCGAACGGTGCCGTTGATGCGCGCGGGGAAGATCGGGCCCGAGGTGATTGTGTACTTGAATCGGCTCTCTGATCTGCTGTTCACCATGGCGCGCTTCGCGAACTTCAAGGCGAGCGTGAAAGACGTACCGTGGCAGCCGCCGAAAGACTGAGCAGCTCACAGCTGAAAGCCTTCGCGGTGGCGGCGGGGTTTGATCTGGTCGGGTTTGCCCGCGCTGAGCCGATCGAGCCGCGATTTCTCACCGAGTGGCTCGAGGCCGGTCACCACGCCGACCTCGACTGGATGCGGCTCAAGCTCGCGGAGCGGCTCGATGTTTCGAAGCTGCTGCCGGGCGCCAAGACGGTGATCGCGCTGGCCTCGAATTACTGGCGTTCAGACGAGCCGGGGCCGATCGCCAGGTACGCGAGGGGCCGCGACTACCACGCGACCGGGCGCGACCGAATTCGCGCGCTGCGCCGGGCCATTGGGGCGAAGTGGCCGGGCACGAGAGACTATGCGTCAGTCGATGCCGGGCCTGTGATGGAGAAGGTGTGGGCGGCGAGGGCCGGGCTTGGCTACGTCGGCAAGAATGGGTGCTTCATCACGCCGGAGCTGGGGTCATGGGTCGTGCTCTCGACGATGACGCTCGACGCCGAGGTCGATGCCTACGCGGGTGGCCCCACCGACGATCGATGCGGGCGGTGCACGCTGTGCATCACGTCGTGCCCGACGGGGGCGATCGTCGCTGATCAGGTCGTCGATGCGACGGCGTGCTTGTCGTACCAGACCATCGAGAACACGCAGGCGGTGCCCCAGTCGCTTCGCGCGGCGATGCCGAACCTCGTGTTCGGCTGCGACATTTGCCAGGACGTGTGCCCGCTGAATTCGTCTCCGGTGCTGGCGCCTGAGCGATTCGCGCCGCGTGCCGTGGGCTCGGTGAGCGTGCAGCAGTTGGCTGCGATGACCCGTGAGCAGTACGACGCGTGGGCCCCGGGTACGCCGTTGGCCAGGGCCGGGTTCGAGGGGCTCAAGCGCAACGCGGCGTACGCGCTGGGGGCGATGCGAGATGTGAACGCGAGGTCGATACTCGAGGCGCTGCGAGGTGACTCGGCGCCACTCGTTGCCGAAGCCGCCCAGTGGGCGTTGGCCCGATTGGCGCGTGGTTCGACAGGCTCACCCTGAGATGGAGGGGCTGTTCATGCACCACGTTCAGTGGGTCACGCGGCTCGAGCAGAGGGCCCACCCACTCTCATTGTGAGCCCGTCGAACCACGAACCACGAACCACGAACACCCCTACCGCTTCTTCAGCTTCTTCGGCCGCGCGTCATGCTGCGCGAAGTGACTCTTCAACCCCTCCGGCGTCGAGTCGAACTTCACTCCGATTCGGCTGTACACGCTCAGCTGGGGGTTACCGGCTTCGGCCCACGCGACGGTGCCCTGAAAGGCGACCTCGGCCTCATTCACCAAGAAGTACCCGTGCACCTTCGAGCCCGGCAAGAACACCTGCGCCAGCTCAGCTTGAAAGCCACCGCGTGACACATCGGCGGTGAGCGCGGGCAACCGCCGGCCCAGCGACAAGGGCAACCGCATGCTTCGACGCAACGTGTTTCGGCGAGTCGTCATGCGCGACACGTTTTCACAGGTCTGTGGCACGGCAAGTTTTCAGGTGTCGAAAGCCTCGAGGGCGAGCCACAGCTGATCATCGAACTCGAGCAGTGACGCGTTGCGAAACTCGGCCAACGTGCCGCCATCAGAGAGGTGGGCGTCACGCACACCCATCAGCGGAGTCACCCGCATCGCCCCCTTGGGCGACGCAATCGCGCGAATTCGCGCCTCGAATTGATCAACTGGCGCGGTGCTGTGCTCAGGCGTGTCGCGCTCGAGCCCATTGGCCTTCAAGAACACCTCTTCGCTCCCCTTCGGTATTCGCAGCAGCGCATCGAAGAACGAGTCTTGAAACCCGCCCTCGCGTTGTTGCGTCTGCAGCACCTCGGCGGGCAGCGCGTCGAGGCCGAACAGGTCTCTCGCTTTCGTCACCGAGACGGGCTCCGTCGACCACGCGCCACCAATCGCCTCGTCGAAGTGCCGAACCAACAGCCAGCCCGCTCCCGAGCACACGGCCGTCAGCACGGTCATCGCGCCGAGCACAATTGCCGCGACCCGTAGGCCCTTATTGCAACTCAACTGCATCTACTTGACAGCCTAGGCCAAAGATCTCTAAACCGCCTCTCGCGTGTCGCCGGCCAAGCCCATTTCAACCACCGTGGTCTCGCTGCTGCTGGCGGCGGCGCAGCTGTTGGTGGTCACGCACACCGCCTTCGTGACCCACAGCATCTCGAGCTCGGGCGAGCACCACCACGTCTTGACTGCGGCTGATCAATCGCACGCGCGCCACGCGGGCCCGAGCGCCACCTGGTGCTCCGAGCATGTCGAGCTCAAGCCGGTCGATGATCTCGCCTGCATCGCGGCCAAGTGCGCGACCGTCGTCGTGTCGTCAGTGCCCGCGCCTTCAGTCACTGGTGATCTGGCCGCACCCGATCACCACGCAACCGCCTTTCGCTTCACCCGAAACCCGTTGTCGGTCTTGTCATGCTCGCCGAAGGCCTCACCGCCCTCGACTCGGTTGAGCTGACCCTTCAGACAAGTCGACCGTTCACTCTTTTGCAGCGCCCGGAGTCTGTCGTGCATACACGTTCGTGTCGTTGCCTGTTGATTGGCGCGTTGTTCGCCGCATCGGGTGCCAGTGCAGGCGAAGTACAGCCGCCCAAAGTGCTCAGCCGAGTCGAGGCGCAGGTACCGGTCGGAGCCGAGACGCCCACCCAGAACCACGTGCTGCTCGAGTTCACCATCAACACCGAAGGCAAGGCGGTCGAGATCTTGGTCATCGAGTCGGCCGGCCGCGCGTGGGACGAAGCGTCGAAGAACGCGCTCGCCGAGTGGGTGTTTCAGCCGGCGCTCCATGAAGGGGTCGCCATCGAGAGCCGAACGAGGCTCACCTTCTCGATGCCCATGCCGGGTGACGCGGTGGTCGACGCGGGCAGTGATCTCGCCCCAGAGCCCGACGCGGGGGTGGTGATGATCGCCGAAGAGATCGACGCGGGCCACCCGGCGCACGAGATGTCGACGCTGGTGCTCGGCCGCACCCAACCCCGAAGCCGAGGGTCGAGCGACTTTCACTTCGACTTGGGCGAGCAGCGCATCATTCCCCACCCCAAGGCGGCTGACTTCTTGAAGCTCGCGCCAGGCATCTTGCTCACCAACGAAGGCGGCGAAGGCCACCCGCAGCGCATCTTCTTGCGAGGCTTCGACGCGCGTGAAGGGCAAGACATCGAGCTCTCCATCGACGGCACGCCGATCAACGATTCTGGCAACCTGCATGGCAACGGGTTCGCCGATACCAACTTCATCATCTCTGACCTGGTCGAGGGCTTTCGCGTCGTCGAAGGCCCGTTCGACCCGCGCCAGGGCAACTACGCGGTCGCGGGCAGCGGCGAATACGAGATGGGGCTCGCGCAGCGCGGCCTCACCGCCAAGGCCACCTTCGGCACCTTCAACTCGCAGAAGCTCGACCTCCTCTGGGGCCCGCGCAATCAATCGACGCACACCTTCGCTGGTGTCGAGCTCTCACGTACCGATGGCTATGGCCAGAACCGCGGCGCCCAAGCTGCGCGCGTGATGATGCAGTACGAGGGCACGCTCTCTGAATCGACGACCTTTCGAGTGGCGGCCAACGGGTACGCGACGCAATTCAAGACCGCCGGAGTCATTCGCCAAGACGACCTGATCAGCGGCCGCATCGGCTTCTACGACACCTATGATTCACGACAAGGCGGCGACACCCAGCGCTTCTCGGTCTCGGGAGACCTTCACAACCACGAAGGCAACTTCACCAACCACCATCAGATCTTCGCCATCTATCGCAGCTCGCGGTTGCTCGAAAACTTCACCGGCTTCATCACCGACATTCAACAAGCGCAGCAGTCTCCGCATGATCAGCGCGGAGACCTGGTCGACCGCGACATCTCTGCGATGACGTTGGGCGCGAAGGGCTACGGCCGGTACCGCGGGCGGGTGTTCGACCGGCCTCAAGAGCTCGAGGTCGGCTACTCCGGGCGCTTCGACATCACCTCCGGGCAACAGCAGCGCATTCTCGCCGGGCCCGACAGCAACACGCCGTACCACAAAGACGTCGACCTCGATTCGAAGCTCTCTGACCTCGGGCTCTACGCCGACGTGAACCTCTCACTGCTCGATTGGCTCGTCGTGCGCGGTGGCATGCGCGCAGACTTGTTCACCTATTCGGTTCAGAACAACTGCGCGGTGCAGACGGTGCGCAGGCCTGCGGTGAATGACCCTCCCGGCGACGCGAGCTGCCTGTCGCAACGTGACTTCGGCATCTACCGTGAGCCCACCGAGCGCGTCGCAGCGACTGGTGCGGCATTCATGCCGCGCGCCAGCCTGCTGCTCGGCCCGTGGAAGTCGGTGAGCTTCACCGGCTCATACGGCCAAGGCGTTCGCAGCATCGACCCGCAGTTCGTGAATGAAAACCGCGCCACGCCGTTCGCCGCGATTCGCGCGTGGGAAGGCGGAGCAACCTTTGCCAACCACTTTCGCAACGGCGCGCTCGATGTCACCGGCCGCGCCGTCGTGTTCGGCACACGCGTCGACAAAGACCTGATCTTCTCTGAGACCGTTGGCCGCAACGTGTTGGGCGGAGCGACCTCGCGCATCGGCGGCATGCTGCAAGGGCGTGTGCACGGCGGCTTCTTCGACGTCTCGGCCCACGCGACCTACGTCACCTCACGCTTCGACGACACCGGGCTGCTGGTGCCCTACGTGCCAGATCTCGTCACCCGCGCCGACGCCGCGTTCTTTGGCGAGCTGCCCTTCAAGCTGGCCCGCTCGGCCCTCAATGCCCGCGCCGGCATCGGAGCGACCTTCGTCGGGAGGCGTGCCCTGCCCCTGGGTCAACGCAGCGATGTCATCTTCGTCACCGACGCCAGCACCGAGCTCACCTGGCGCTTCGTCACCATCGGCATCGGCGCGACCAACCTCTTCAACACCCAGTACCGAGAGTCGGAGTTCAACTACACCGCCGACTTTCACACCACCCAGCCCTACCCCACCCTGGTGCCGGGCCGGCTGTTCACCGCGGGCGCTCCACGAGAGGTCTTCTTCACCGTGGCCCTCAACGTCGGCGGGAGCGCGTCATGAGGCCCTCACTCGTACTTTTTCTTCTGGCCACCTCGTGCGTGCAGACCACCGGCGGCGCGTTGGTTGAATTCTCGGCGACTGCGAGCGGGCCTGCCGACGCAGTCAAAGGGCAGCCGTACCAATTCACCGCGGCCACGGGGTACGCAGTCACCTTGACCCGCGCCCAGCTCTTCGTCGGCGCCGTGTATCTGAATCAGAGCAACCCCGCCAACTACAGCGGCGAGACTGCGTGCATTTTGCCCGGCATCTACTCAGGCGAAGTGAAGGGCTCATTGCTCGTCGACGCCCTCGACCCCGCGCCGCAACCTTTTCCAATCAAGGGAGTGGGCACCGACTCGCCCACCCTCGCGGCGGAGCTCTGGCTCACGGCGGGCGACGTGAATGCCGTCGATGATCAGACCGTGATTCTCTCGGTCGAGGGCACCGCGAAGAAAGACGGCACCGCGTACCCGTTCAGCGCGAGCTTCACCATTGGCGAGAACCGGCGCACGCCGTCGAGCCCGGCGCTGCCCGGGTCGAACCCGATCTGCAAACAGCGCATCGTCTCGCCGATCGACGCGCCGTTCACCTTGGCGCAGGGGGGCACGCTCAACGTTCGCGTGAGCCCGGCCGGCTGGTTCGACAGCGTTGATTTTTCTCAGCTCGCACCGGTGAACGGGCACTTCGAATTTTTCGATGGCCCCAGCAGTCGACAACCCGACATCGCGCTCTACAACGCGTTGCGCGCGCACGCGGGCCCGTATTCTGTCTCTTGGAGTCAGCCATGAAGTACGGCCTGCTGGTGACCGCGGCGGTCCTCTCGGCGTGCGGCCCGGTGAAGGGTGGCGGCTTCGACATCATCGTGACCGGCGAAGACGCGGCGACGCTCGGCATTCCCTTCCCCGCCGCGAGCGATGGGGCTCCGTATTTTCAAGATGGGTGGTCGCTCTCGTTCTCGAAGGTGATTGTTTTCATTGGCGATGTTGCGATTTCTGAGAACCCCGATCGCAGCGTCGGTGATCAGTCGCTGACGGGCCCTGTGGTGGCCCACGTCGATGGCCCCTTCGTCGTCGACCTCGCACAGCCTGGCCCCCTCGAGTCGAAAGAACAGAACGGCACCGCGTGGCCAGTGACGACGATCACCAGCCCGGCGCTCGACCCCACCCAGAAATACGCGTTCGGGTACGCGGTGAAGCAGGCCTCGGCCGACGCGAAGAAGCTCAACGAGATTGCTGACGCGACGGTGGCCACCATGGTCGCCCAGGGGTACTCGGTGTGGTTCGAAGGGGTCGCAGATTTCAAGGGCACCTCGTGCCGATCAACCGTCGCCGACTACGACTTCGCGCGCATCCCCAAGCGCATGCACTTCTCATTCGGGTACCGAATACCGACGACGTACAAGAACTGCATCAACCCCGAGCTGCAACCGGCGGAGTCACGAGGCATTCAGGGCATCAGCGGTCAGAACGCGACAGTGCAAATCACTTTTCACCTCGATCACCAATTCTGGGAGTCGCTGCAAGAAGACGCACCTCTTCGCTTCGATGTGATCGCCGCGCGCAAATCGGTCGCCATCGGCCAGGCAGCCCCGGCCTCGGTCGACGTGACGCGAGAAGACCTCACCGGAATCGATTTTCAAGCCGCCCGTGATGCCCAAGGCGTCGCGCTGCCGTGGCGGTACTGCGCCGAGTCACTGATCAATGACCGCCAAGAGGGCACCGTCTCATACGACCCCAAGGGCGTACCCGTCAGCGCAGCGGGAGGCACCGCGGGCCTCAAAGATCTCGCTGACTACATGTCGTACAACCTGTCTTCGTTCGGGCACATGAACAACGATGGGTTCTGCTTTCCCGCGCGTGACTTTGCTGCGCCGAGGTAGGTAAGTACGTGGCGGTGAAGAAATTCATTTCGAGCGTGGTTGCAGCATCGTCGATTGCCTGCGCCCCGGCCTGCGTAGCAGCGGGTACCCGAGTGTTGACGCCCCAAGGTCGACGAAAAATCGAAACGCTCGCCGTCGGCGATGAGATACTTGCTGTCGAAGGGCTTTCGCATCGCTTCGAAATCTCAAGCATTTCAAGGATCCGTACGGCGCAACGCGAGTGCGGGATGCTTTCAGCTGCTGAAACGACGCTGATCGTTACACCAGACCATCCGCTCTATGATCCAAACGCTCGCGCGTTTCATCCAGCCGGAGACTGGCTTCTCGGTGTTCGATCCGCCCTGCTGTCGTTCGATGGTGAGTGCTTTGTTCGAACTGAGGTGACTTCCCGCAGCGTTTTCGTGGGCGTGCGAACCGTCTTCGACCTCACAGTTGCGTCGTCATTTCATACGTTCGTCGCGGAAGGCGTCGTCGTTCACAACAAGAAACCTATCGAGCCTGAGTGCGTCATCCCAAACGACGGCGGAGCGACCCGCGCGACCGAAAACATTCGCGATGTCGATGAAGTGCCATGCTCGTGCCTAGACGGCGGCCCCGGATTGTGGATTTGCGGAGAATTCGGCGCTCCCGCAACCTGTGCTCGATGCAACCGCTAGACGAGCGAAAAACCCTCCGCCGCGCCGCGCCCCAGCCCCTCGGCGACGCTGGTGAACGCATCGGCGGTACGCAGCCGCTGGGCGCCGAACTTGCGCGCGAACAACTTCTGCACCGCCGGTATCTGCGAAGACCCGCCGGTCAAGAACACCGAGTCGATCTTCAAGCCCGAGGGCACCCGGGCCAGCAGCGAATCGGTCGTCTCTTCGAGCTCGACGATCAAGTGCGCGGAGTACGAATCGAACTCGTCTCGCGTCAGCTTCTCGTGCACGTGAATGCGCTCGTCATCGAACTCGAGCAACGCCGACTTACTCGTCGAAAGCTCGACCTTCGCCTGCTCAATCGCCCGAAACAGCCGGTACCCCAGGTTGTACATGACCAAATCATGCAGCGCCTTGATCGCGTCTTTCTTGTCGCTGCTCTTCAACATCTGGTCGATCAGCTCACGGGTCGACTTCTCACGAATCAGCGACATCTCGTGCCACGAGAGCAGGCGGCTCAGCACGTAGGTCGGCATCGGCATGCGTTTCATGCCCACCAGGTACGTCGACCCCTGGCCGAAATATGGCAGCAACTTGTGCTTCATGATCGCCGCGTCGAAGCGATCTCCGCCGACGTACACACCCGCAGACGCGACCACATCGACCCGGCGGTTCGCGTTGACCCGATGCGAGGGCCCGAGCCACATCAGCGTCAAGTCGGTCGTGCCGGCGCCGAAGTCGGCGACCAGCACCAGCTCATCGCGCTTCAGGCTCGCCTCGTAGGTCAACGCCGCCGCGATCGGCTCGATCAGAAACCGCACCGACTCGAAGCCCGCGAGCTCGGCTGCCTTTCTCAGGCGCTCCTGCGCGAACGCATCGGTCTCAGCGCTCGCCGAGAACTGCGCCGGGCGCCCCAGCACGACCTCGGTGATGCTCGAGCCATGCACCTTCGACGCCTGATCACGAACCCGCCGCAAGAACACCGCGACCAATTCTTCGAGTGAAAACGCCGAATTGCGAATGGTCGTGCGAGAGAACGAAATGCTCGGCAACCAGGTCTTCATCGACTGAATGAAGCGGCCCGAGTTGTCTTCCTGATAGCGCTCGATCGCCTCGTGGCCGGCCAGCGTCTCCTTCGTCTCTTCGGGGAAGAAGAGCACCGAGCGGAACAACCGGGGCGAGAGCGCCTCTGGGTCGATGCGCAGCACTTCGCCGCTGGGAAGAGCGACGGCGCTGTTGCTGGTGCCGAAGTCGAGGCCGCAGACCGTCATTCAGCCGACGTCTTCGCGGGCTGGTTGCTCTGCTCCGCCTTCATTCGCGCTTCAGCCGCCGCTTCTTCAGCCGTGCCGCCGACCGCTTCGACCGAGTTCTTCGGAGGCGGCCCCTTGATCACGCCACCCTCACCCGCCGCGCCAGGCACGCCCCAGTCGAAGGCCTTCGCCGCATCACCGACGCCGTCTGGCGTGGTCGCTCGCAACCGAGATCGCACCCGCGCTATCGACCCCTGCACCACTCTCGGGTCAGGGTGCGTCTTTAGCGCCTCCACCCACAGCTCGATCGCCCGCTCGTTCTCGCCTTGATCATTCTTCAGCCGCCCCAGCTCGAACAGCGCATGCGGTTTGAGCTCGGAGTCAGGAAAGCGATCGACCAGATCCATGAACGCGCGCTGCGCTTCGAGCTTGCGGCCATCCATCATCGAGAGGGCCTGGCCGCGCAAGAACAACGCGTCGTCGACGAACACACTGGTCTCGTACTTTCGCGCCACCGCCGACGCTTCGATTTCACACTGCTCGTAGTCTTGCAGCTCGAAGTAGAGCGTCGCGACCTGGTACGCGAGCTCAGCGCTCTGCGGTGGGTTTCTGGCCAACGCCGCGGTCAGCTCGGCGATCGCCCCGCGCAGATCATGAAACTCACGGCGCAACAGAGTCGCCAGGTGAATGCGCCCATCGAGCGTCTCCGGAGCCTCGGGGCACAGCTGAATCAGCTCGCGGTACACCTGCGTGGCCTTCTTGTAGTCACGCAGCTCGAAGAAATAGGTGTCAGCCGCGCCCCGCAACGCGCGCGCCCGGTAGACCTGGGCCTGCGGTGAGGTGTCTCGCTCGAGCAGGTCGAGGGCGGCCTTGAACTCCAGCAAGGCCAGGTCGGCGTTTCGAACGAACAACGCGGTCTTCGCCTTCTCGAGGTGCTCAGGGGCGTCGGCCTTCTTGCAGCCCGCACCCAGCAGCAACACCGTGATCAGCGCCAGGCGTCTCATGGAGTGCACGTCGAGCCATACAAGACACAGTGCGACGCTTCACAGCCGACGCAGCCGTAGCGGGCGTCGATGGTGGCCCCGCACACCAGCGTGTTCGATGGGCGCGGGCAGTCGGTCGCCTGCACACAACGCATGACCCCGCCATCTGGGCCAACGACCGACTTGGGGCACGTGGGGACACACGCACACAGAATGAACGCCAGGCCGACCACGAAACGCATGACGCCTCGTCTACCACTTTCGCCCGTCACTTTTCGAGCACGTTGGCCTGCCACTGCCGCATCGCCTCGCGCAGCAGGGTCGGGGTGTTCTTGAACACGCCATCGACGGTCACTTCGCCGCCGGCGTACTGAGGCTTGCCGTTTTCGATGCCGACCTTCACCTTGCTCGTGCCCCGGAGCGCCCACTTCTGAGCGCCCTGGTACATCAGCAACTTCTGCGTCGCAGGAGAGACGTCGCTTCGACACCCGAGCCGGTACTGAAAGCTCACCTCGGCGCGCCCGTTGTCGTCGATGTCGGTGACCTCGATCGAGTCGGCGATGACTCCCATCGTCAGGTCGAACGCGCAGTCTTTGACGAAATCTTTGGCCGACCACACCGTGACCCACTTGGCTTTGGGCGTCGCGCGCACCTCGCTGACCACGGTGAGCGTCGACGAGCGTACCCAGTCGTCACCCTTCTTCACTTTGTCGACTGGCGACTCGGTGATGGTCACCTGGTGCTCGCCGTCGCGGTCAGAAAACGTGACCACGATCACCCCATCGTGCCGCGGAGAAACCTGAATCAATGGCGAGACTTGCCCAAGCACCACCCACAGCGCCGCAGCGGTCAGCATGTTCAGTAGTTCCTCAGGTCGTCATCATCGACTTTCTTCGCAGGAGGCTCGGCCGGCTTCACCACGGGCTCAGCGGGCGGCGACTTCTTCTTCACCACCGGCGCAGGCTCGGGCGTAGGCTCACGGGGCGCGGGCTTCTCGGTCACGACCGGAGCGCGATCTGACTTCGACAAATCGTCATCATCGAGGCTCTTCGGCTTTGGCTTCGCGACGGGCTCAGGCAGGGGCTCTGTTTTCTTCGCGGGCTTCGTGACCTTGACCGGTGGCGGCGCTGAATCTTCATCGCGCAGCTCCTCTCGGGTCGACGGCTTTTCAGGTGGCGGCGCCTTCTTCAAAATCGGCATGCCGAACTCGTCGACGTCGCGGCTGCTCGGGCTGCGATCGAGGGCGCCGTCGTTGAGGTGGTTGCTCTTCGTTTCGGTGGTGCGCTCACGGCACGTCTGGGCCTTGCCGCGGCACTTGTTGAGGCACTTGACGAACTTCGCCTTCATCTCGTCGCGAATCGAGCCGCCGTACTGCACCGAGCAGAGCTCCTGGCACTCTGAAAAATCGTCTTCGCACTCACCCGCCCAGGCGAGGGTGGGGAGCAGCGCCAACATCGTGAAACCTGTGACAAAACGCATCGCGACCTCGACTTTACACGGCGTGAGCAGTGGAACACGTCTTGCTCTCATCGGTATTCATGAGCGTTTTGTTCCGAATGGTGTGTCTGGGTGTGCTCGTCGGCGTGGTTCAGGAGCCTCAACCGGCTCCGTTTGCGCTGCGAAACGGCGACGTCGTCTTTCAAACCTCGAAATCGTCACGGTCAGCCATCATTCGGGCCGCCTCCGACAGCCCCTATTCGCATGTGGGTCTGGTCGAGGTGACCGACAGCGGCGTGTTCGTGATCGAGGCGATTCAACCCGTCTCTCGCACCCCTTGGGAGACCTGGTACGCGCGCGGCGTCGACTCGAAGTTCACGGTCATTCGGGCCAAGCAGGCGAGCCCTCAAGCGCTGGCCAAGGTGGTCGCGAGCGCCAAGGCCTGGGTCGGGCGCCCCTACGACGTGCGCTACCGGTGGGACGACGAGCGTCTCTACTGCAGCGAATTGGTGATGAAGGCGTTCGCGACCATCGGCATCGAAGCGGGCCAGCTGCAGACCATCTCGTCACTGCACGTCACTCCAGCGATCTTGCAGCTGGCAAAGTCGCGGGGCGTCAACCCCGAGCAGAAGCTGGTGACGCCGGCGAGCATCGCGGTCGACGACGACTTCACCACCGCCTATTCGTCGTGGGCCGTCGACTGACCCTCAGAGCTCTTGCGCCGACTGCAACACCTTGTCTTTGAAGTCTTCGCGCACCTTGATGACCGAGCCCAGCTTCGCCGCCGGGCGCGCGGTCACCAGCGCCTGATCCGGCCCTGCCCGTTCTCCGTCGATGACGTCTTCGGGGAAGTCGATCTCCACCGGTTTCACGGTCTGCGCGAATGACGAAAGCGAAACCAACATCACCGCGGTTGCCAGGGCTTTGATCATGGGCCCACTCTGGCCTGCCTGCCCCGCCGTGGGCAACCCGCCCCCCTTGCTCGGCGGCGCGCGAAGGCGTAACCCCCCGCGCATGGACATTCAGAACAAGGTAGCCCTCGTGACCGGCGCCAATGGCGGGCTGGGCGAAGCCATCGCGATGCAGCTCGCCGAGGCCGGAGCCAAGGTCATCGTGACCGGCCGCCGCGCCGACGCCCTCAAGAACATCGCCGAAAAGACCGGCGCCAAGGCCATCGTCGCCGACCTCTCGGTGCGCGGCGACGTGAAGCGCATCGAGCAAGAGGCCGGCCCGGTCGACATTCTCATCGCGAACGCCGCCATCCCCGCCACGGGGCACTTCAGCGAGCTCGACGAAGACTTCATCGACCGAACGCTCGACGTGAACTTGAAGGCTCCGATCTTGATGGCCAAGTACTTCTTGGCCCCGATGGTCGCCAAAGGCGCCGGGCACCTCGTGTTCATCTCGTCGGTGGCGGGCCGCATGCCCGCCCCGGGGAGCACGATGTACTGCGCCGCCAAGTACGGCATGCGCGGGTTCGCCGCGTCGCTGCGCGAAGACCTGCACGGTACCGGCGTCGGCGTTTCGACCATCTTCCCCGGGTTCATTCGTGAAGCGGGCATGTTCGCGAAGACCGGCGTGAAGTTGCCCTCGGTGATGGGCACCAAGACGCCTGCGCACGTCGCTGACGCGGTGATTCGTTCGATTCGCCGCGACCTGGCCGAGGTGATGGTGGCCTCGGTTGATCAGCGCTTCGGCGCCTTCATGTCGATGCTCACCCCAAAGCTCATCTCATCGATTCAGCGCAACTTCGGCGGCGTCGCCATCGCCAAGGCCATCGTCTCGAGCCAGCGCCACATTCGCTAGAGCGCGACGAACGGCTCTCTGGCTTCACGCAGCCGCAGCCGAGCGGCCGCGAAGCCAGGCCAGGGCGCCGACTCCCAGCAGGCTCGCGTACAAGGCTGGCAGGGCCAGCGCGTCGCTGTGAAACACCGGGTACAAGGCGCCGCCAACGGTGCCTCCGGTCGCAAAGCCCAGCAGCAGCACCGCGTAGAGCCGAAAGCGAAACCAGTCGACGGTCTGCCGGCGCAGCGCCTGCCCGATGATCGAGCCGAGATCGGTGACGATGCCGGTCATGTGCGTCGTGCGGAGCGTCGCGCCGCTGTAATGCGTCGCCAGCGCGTTCTGAAGCCCACTGGCGGCTGCCGCGAAGTATTCGCCAGCGATGCTCTGCCCGCGAAACGAGACGATGGCCCCGAGCAGCAAGACACCTTCGACCAGCAGCGCGATGCCGTAGGCGCGAGTCAGCCGCAGGTGCGAATCATGAATGATGACGCCGCTGAGCACCGCGCCCAAGAAGAAGCACCCGACCACCGTGAGCGCTCGCACCGCCAACATCACGTTGCCCTGCGCAAGCTCGATGGTCGAGAGCGTCACCGTACCGGTGACGTGCGTCATGCCTTGATGCGCGACCCCGAGAAAGCCAATCGAGTTGGTGACGCCGGCGATGAACGCCAGCGAAAAGCTGCCGAAGAAAACCCAGGCCGGTGGTTGCTTTCGAAGCATCGAGCGAGCGCGACTCTCTCACGCTCACTCTGGGTTTTCTCGAAAACGGCTGTCGTTAGCGCTGAACGAGCGGGGCGTGCGCCTTGAGCGCCTCGAACTGCGGCGTCTTCGCGAGCTCGGGGGTGAGCGACAAGATCTGCTGCATCAAGGTGCCGACCTCAGCCCGCTCGGGCACCGTCAGCTCCTTGGTGGCAACCCGCTTGGCCATCTCGTCGAGCTTGCCCGGCAGGTCTTCAATCAGCGCAGCGCGCGCGGTGATCGGCTGGCGCGCCTTGAGCGAATCGAACTCGTCGGTGCGCTGCAGTATCGGCGCGAACACTTCGATGCGTTGCATCAGCTTGCCCAGCTCACGGCGCTCGGGGTTGCTCAGCTCTTTTTTAGCCGCGAGGCCCGTTGAGGTTCGCTTCAGCTCTTCGGCGAGCTCGGCCTTGGCCTCGTCTGGGCCCATCGGCTTCAGCGCGATCAAGCTCTGCACCGAGGGCCGCTCTTTCAAGTCGGGAAACTTGCCGAGCGCCTCGTCGAGCGCCGCGCCAATGACCATTCGCTCATCGCGATTCAGCTTCGAGCCCGTGGCCGTGGCTTGCTTCGCCCAGCCATCGAACATCGCACTGACGTCAGCGCGCTCCTTTTTCTGCGCTTCGGCAGTCGCGACCGGCGCCTTGCCCGCGGGTGCACCAGCGGCACCAGCGGCACCCGGCTTGGTCTCAACGACCGGCGTGCCCGGGGGGCGCAGCGGGTCGCCCGGGGGCAACCGCGTACGCAACACATTCACTTCGGGGCTCTCGGCGAGCTCGGGGAACGAGGCCTTCACTTCCTTGAGTTTCCCGCGAATCTGGTCCTGTTGCGACGGGCTGAGCTCAGGCGCCTGCCGAACACCTTCGGCGAACGCGTGCAACCCGGTGCGATACTTCTCGACCTCGGCCGTGCGGGCCTTCTTGGCCGCCTCCATCTGGGCTTCTGCTTCGGCCTTGCCGCCATCAGCCGGCGCTGGGGGCTTGCCCGTCTGCGTGCCCGCCTTCGCGCGGTTCAACCGCACTTCATCACCGACCAGAATGCGATCGCCGTGCTTGCGCTGGGCCGAGGCCAGCTCGGGGTTGTCTTTCTTGATCGTGTTCACCAGCTTCAGAATCTCGGCGTCGCTCGCCTTGCCGCCCAACACGCTCTTGGCGATGCCCCACAACGTGTCGTCTTTCTTCACCACGTACTTCTGGTCAGCCGGCACGTCAGAGAGAATGACGAGCTCGTTGGCCAGGTCTCGCTCGCGCGGGGGGCTGGCGACTTTGGGTGCAGCAGGCGGAATTTTGGCGACCATGGTGGGGCTCCATCGTTTGAAAGAACGAGGCAGAAAAGCGCAACAGCTTGACACGGCCTGAGGCCGGTGTGCGCAAGTGTGGTCGCTTTGGGTCAAAGTCGACCCAAAATCAGCATGTTACGGGGGTTACTCGCTGATGTTCACGACCGTCACGGCCTTGCGGTAGGCGCCGACGTCGTGGTCGCGAATGCCGTCGGTCACCCAAATTCGTTGGCCGATGAGAGTGACTACGAAGGTTGGCAGTCGAACACCAACCGGCCGACGAAACCGCCGTCGCGAAGCCACCACAGCCGCTCGATGGCGCTCTCCAGCGGGGCGGAGTCGATGGTCGCCCGCACCAAGCCGCGCTGATGCAGCTCGAAGACCTCGTTCAAGTCGCTGCGCGAGCCGAGCACACTGCCGCGAATGGTCAGCCCCTGAAACACGGTGTCGGCGAGCGAGACGTCGAAGCGCCCGGTGGGGCTCGAGCCCACCAACATCACCGTGCCTCCGCGTTGAAGGCCCCGGGCCGCCACCCCGATGGCCTGCGTCGAGGGCGTGCACACCACCGCCACATCGACGCCACCCACTGGCATCCCCGGCGTCGCTCCCAGCGACTCCGCCAGGTGCAGGCGATCGGCGTCTGGCTCGATGACGTGCACCGTCGCGCCCAGCGCCTTCGCGAATTGAATCGCCAGGTGCCCAACCCCGCCACACCCGAAGACCGCGACCCGTTGACCGACGCCGACGCCCGCGAGCCGCAGCGCGCCCAACGCCGACCACCCCGAGCCGGCGAGGCAAGCCGCTTGATGGGCAGAGACCGTCTCGGGCACCGGCAACAGGTGCTGCGCCGCGAAGTGGCCGTGGGTGGTGAGCGCTCCGTCTCGGTGAAAGCCATGCCACTGGGCCTTGGCGCACAACCGCTCCAGGCCGCGCTCGCAGAGGTGACAGGCCCCACAGGTGGTCGCCAGGGGGGTCACCGCCACCCGGGTGCCGAGCGCCAAACCCACACCTTCACCTACCGCCTCCACCCGGCCGACCGCCTCCTGCCCGCCGATCAGCGGCAACCGGGGCACGGCGTCGAGGGTCAGCACGTCCCAGTCGCGCAGGCCCAGGGCGCAGGCTTCGAGCCGCAGCCGAACCTCGCCCGGCCCGGGCGCCGGCAGCTCGACCTCGATTCGTTGCAGGGGTTCTTTTGAATGGGTCAGGGCGATGGCGTGCGCACGCATTCGCACACCAAAGCAGCAACAAGTTGGACCGCGCCACAGACCTGTAGGAACGTCTGCGTCGAAATGGCCTCCCCGGTGTTGCTCGTCGCTGACGATTTGTCGACCATTGCGGCCGTCAAGCGGGTGTTGGCGCGCGAGGGCTACGAGGTCGTGCTCGCCACCAGCGCGGCCGATGCGGTGATCGGCTGGAGCCACCACCTGCCCGCCCTGCTGCTGCTGCAGCCCTCGGTCGAGGGAGATCGCGGTGCGGTGGTCATCGAAGAGCTGCAGCAGCACCCCG
Source organism: Archangium sp. (assembly GCA_031367385.1). Classification (GTDB taxonomy): domain Bacteria; phylum Myxococcota; class Myxococcia; order Myxococcales; family Myxococcaceae; genus JAEUJT01. Next base: position 19,810 of record JANLPS010000132.1, read on the forward strand.
AGGCCAGGCTGCTGCGGGTGGTGATGCTCGGCGAGACGTTGCCCGGCTACCCGTACGCTGTCGAGCCGCTGCCCATCGACCCCGAGCACTTCGCCGAGACCCTCGCCGAGTCGGTGCGCGCGTCGTCGGGCGAGGGCGAAGCGTGGAAGTTGATCGAATCTCCGCGAACGACCGCACCCGAGCTGCCAGTGCGCACCGAGCGCGATGAGTGGCGCTCGACCAAGCCTGGGGCGACGCTGACCGACGGCCTCGACTCTGCCGAGCCCGAGCTGCCTGCGATGGAGGTCGAGCCCGCCGCGTCGCCCAAGCTCGAAGACCGGTTGTTTGGTGACCTGCCCTCGATTGAAGAGTCGATGCACCGCGACATCGAGGCCGAGGCGATCGCCAGCGTCGAGTCGTCACTGGCGCAACGCGAGCAAGACGGAGAGCTCCAGCAGCTCGAAGACGACGTTCGCGCCGAGGCCCAGCGCCGACGTCAGACCCGCGAATCACGCATCACCCACCCCGCCGCCGCCACGCTCACCGGCGACGAAGAGACCTCCTTCGCCGCTGAAGAGCCCACGCCCGCGCCAGCCGATGGGCCGCCCCGCGAAAACCAACCCGCCCAGGCCCGCGAAGTGCTCGCCCGCGCCGAGGCGATGGTGCTCGAGAGCCGCGCCGCCGCTGAAGCGAACCGCCGCGCCGATGAAAATGAAGAGCGGCACCTCGCCCAGGAGCTCGAAGCCCTCAAGCGCCGCCTTCAGCTCGTCGAAGACGAGGTTCGGGCCGAGCGCGAAGGCCGAGTCGTCACCGAAGACGAGCTGCTGCAGACCCGCGGGCAGCTCAGCCAAACCCAAGACCAGCTCGACTCCGACCGGGCCGAGGCCGAGAGCCGGCTCAGCTCCGAGCTTCAGATTCTGCGCGAAGAGGCCGAGGCGTTTCGGGTCGCACGCGAGCGTGACCTCACCGAGCAGCTCGAGGCCGAGCGGCAGATGGTCGACTCGCTGCAGCAGGCGGTCGACGCGCGCGAGGTCGCGTTCAACGAGGTGCAGGCGCTGCTCGACGTCTCCAAGGAGCTGAGCACCCAGCTGCAGGCAGAGGTCGATTCGCGGCAAGAGCGCCTCGATGGCGAGACCCGGGCCAATCAGCAGCTCAACGCGCAAGTGACCGAGGTCTCGAATGAATTGGCGCGCGTCTCCGAGGAGCTGATCAGCGCGACCACCGAGCGCGAGGCCTTGCAACGCGAGCTGGCCCCGCTCAAGACCGCGCAGCAAGAGCTCGAGGCGCTGACCACGCTGCACGTGAAGCTGAGCCAAGAACGCGACGCGCTCGACCAACAGGTGACAGACCTGGGGCCACGGCTCGAGGCGGCGAATACCCAGCTGGCGAAGCTCGAGGCAACCACCCAGGCCTTGCTCCAGTCGAAGGAGCGGGCTGATCAGCTGGCCCAGCACGTCGTGTCGCTCGAGTCGAACCTCTCGACCCATCGCACCGCGGCGCACGAGACGACCAACGAGCGCGACGTGCTCAAAGGTGACGTCGATCGCCTCTCGACCGAGCTGGCCGAGGCCGTCGCGACGGTGGCACGGTTGACTCACGACCTGGCGACGGTGCGTGAGGCGCTCGATGCCACCGCCGCGCGGGCCGAGACCGCCGAGGCCGGAGTGCAGTTGGCAGGCGAACGAATTCAAGAGCTCGAGCACCGGGCCACCATGCCGCTCGCGTTGCCTGGGCGACGGGCGCTCGGCGTGGCGCGCACCGGCCAGGTCACCCTCGAGGGGCTGGCCGCGCTGGTCGGGCAGTTGGTGATTGCGCAAGCCGACGCGCGACTCGAGCTGGGGGTCACCGGAGGCACCCGCGTGCTCTGGTTCAAGAAGGGTCTGGTAGTCGGCGCCGAGTCGAGCCTCCCTCACGAAACGCTGATCGATCGCGCCCGCCGAGACGGCTTGATCGACGCGAGGCAAGAGAGCGAGCTGCGCCTGATCAAGCACGCGTCAGGTCGTGAACAGCTCGACGCGATGCGCTCTCGAGGCGTGCTGCGAGAGCTCGAAGCGGTGCCCCTGGCCCAGCGCTACACCGAGCACCTCGCGCTCGAGGCGTTCGCCGAGACCTCGTCGCAGTACCGGTTGGCCGATGACGTGCCGACGTCTGAAGTGCTGCAGGCGACGGTGCCCCGCGCCACCCTGCCGATGCTGGCCGAGGCGATTCGCCGGAGCCTGCCGGTCGACGCGCTGCTCGAGACCTTGGGCGGCGGTGAAGCGCTCTGTGAGCCGCTCGAGTCTGATCTCGACCTTCGCGCCCTGGGGTTCAGCGATCGCGAGCGCAAGATGCTCTCATGGGTCGATGGTGAAACGACGGTCGAAGACCTCGCGCTGGCCTCGGGCCTCAAGCAAGACGTCGCGTTTCGTGCCTTGCTGGTGGCCAAGCTGATGGGGTTGATCGCGGTGGTGGCCCCCAAGGAGCGGCCGGTGGCCCCGTCGGGTGACCTCGAGGTGCAGCGGCTCGACGCCAAGTACGACGAGGTGCTCGAGGCCGACTACTTCACGATTCTGGGGCTCGGGAAGACCGCGGGCAACGATGACGTGCAGCGCGCCTTCAGCCGCCTCTCGAATGAGTTCGACCCGCTCAAGTATTCAGGGCACCCCGACCCCGCCCTGCAGCAGCGCGCTCAGGTGGTGTTCACGCACCTCGAAGAGGCCGCCAAGGCCCTCGAAGACGACCGGCGGCGCAGTGAATACGCGAGGCATCTGCTCGATTGACCGAAGGGTGCTCTCGGGTGTGTTTGCGCGGGGCCACGAGTGGCGTTAATACTCCCCGCTATGGTTCGCGAAATTCTGGTCTGGCCCCACCCCCTGCTCAAACAAAAGGCCCAGCCGGTCAAGGTCGTCGATGACTCGATTCGAACGCTGATCAAAGACATGTTCGATTCGATGTACGCGGCCGATGGCGTTGGGCTGGCGGCTCCGCAGGTCGGGGTGCTCAAGAACGTGATCGTGCTCGACACCACGCCGCGTCAACCCGAGTCGAAGCCGGTGGCGATGATCAACCCTGAAATTCTCGAGCTCAACGGCGAGACGGTGTACCGCGAGGGGTGCCTCTCGATACCCGGTGAGGCTGAAGACGTCGACCGGGCCGAGACCATCACCGTGCGGTACCTCGATGAGCAGGGCAACGAAGTGGTTTTGAAAGCCGACGGGTTGCTGGCGATCGCGGTGCAGCACGAGACCGACCACCTCAAGGGCATCATGTTCGTCGACCACATCTCGGCGCTCAAGCGCGAGATCGTTCGAAAGCGAATGAAGAAGTTTCAAGCGACGATCGAGGCCGAGAAGAAAGAGGCCGCCGAGGCGGCCAAGACCGGCAAGAAGCGCAAGTCCAGCGGCGCCGAAGCACACTAACTGCTGACGTTGAGCAGCCCATCGGGTTTGACGGTGGTGACCCGATTGATGATCTCCGCGATGGTCTTTCGCATCGCGCCCTCACTCGCAAGCCGAAGGCGCTCGGTGCCGATCAGATGGTCCAAGAAGTGCGCTTTGTATGACTGCGCGATGGTGTCTTGCCACACCACCTGCCCGCTCGGCACGTCGACGAGCTTGCACCACACGGCGGCGGCGACCGTCATGTCGAAGCCGAGGGTCGGCTGCCGGAGCGACACCAGCGTGACGTCAAGCCGGTACCGAGCCAACTCGCCCTGCGGCGCCAGCAGACCGGCCTCTTGCAGCGAATCAGACAACGCTCGATGGAGCGCCTCGTTCTCGACCTCGACCGTCGGTGAAAGGAGCTCTTGCGGCAGCCCGCCGGTCACTTCTCCGACTTCGACGGCATGACGGGTTGGCGTCGTGGCGGCGGCGGCGCGAGCGACCTCGACTGGTAATACGGTCATGCCTTCGATTGAGGTGGTCGTGTAACAGCCGCTCAACACCGTGAGCGCTGCGATGAAGAATTTCATGTGGGGTCCCCCGGCTGCGTGAGGCGCCCCAGAACGCGATGCGCTCAGCCTGATTGCTTGGCTTTTTTGAGACCGCGCTTCGGGCACAGCGGCTCGACCACGCAGCGATGACACTCTGGCTTGCGCGCGTGACAGACCCGCCGCCCGTGCCAGATCAGCAACTGGTGGCCTTGAAACCAATTCGTGACGGGGAAGATGGTCTGCAGGTCAGCTTCGACGTCATCGGGGTCGGTGTGGGTGCTGAACCCCAACCGGTACGAGAGTCGGAGAATGTGGGTGTCGACCGGAAACGCGTCGTCGCCTTTGAGGTGCATCGACACCACGCCGGCGGTCTTGGGCCCCACGCCAGGCAGCTCGGCGAGCTCGGCTCGAGTGATGGGCACCACGCCGTCGTGACGCTCGAGCAGCGCCTTGCCCAGGTTCACCAAGCTCTTCGATTTATTGCGAAAAAGCCCCAGCGTTTGAATGAATGGCTCGAGCTGCTCGGGCTTGGCCTTCGCGTAGTCGCGCGCGGTTGTGTACGCCGCGAACAGCTTGGGAGTGGCCATGTTCACGCCGCGATCGGTCGACTGCGCCGAGAGAATCACCGAGACCAAGAGCTCGAGTGGGCTGGTGTAGTCGAGCTCGATTTTCGCCTCGGGCATCGCCGCGTTGAGCCGCGAGAACACCTCGTTCGCCCGCTTCTGTTTGGCTCCCCGCGTCTCTCTGGCCATCGCGTCGAACAGGTTACGAGCGGCCGGGCGCGGGTGGTGGTATTTTTCACGGCCTGTGACTCGGGCCCCCTCACTCGCCGCAGTGGTGTTGCTGCTGGGCGGCTGTGTCACCACCGAGACACCGGCTCCGAAGTTGCCGTTCGACGAGGCGATGGGGTTTGCGGCGGCGCAGGCGCGACTGCGGGGCGCTCCGATTGAAGATCTGCATGCGTCTGAAGCGCTGGCCACGGCGATGCGGCAGTTCAGCGTCGCAAGCCACGCGGTGCGCAAACAGACCGAGCGTGGTGCGCCGATGCCGGCCACGCAAATCGAAGCCTGGGGCGTGGTGCTGAACGAGGTCGAGCACTTCGCGGCGGTGCCGGCGCGGGCCAGCTCCGTGCTCGACACCGTGCGCACGCGGCTTCAGCTCGAGACCGAGCTCGAGAGCGATGGCTCGACCTACGGCGATGTGCCGGTGGGGCTGACCGAACGGGTGCAGCTCGCGTTGCGCATGCTCTCGGCCAAGCTCACCGCGCAGACGACGACGGCCAGGCCGCTCACGCCGGCGACGCTCCAGTGGCCGGTGGCGCCGGTGCTGGTCACCAGCGCGTACGGAGATCGCTTGCACCCGATTCACGGCGAGTACCGTTTTCACGCCGGCACCGACCTGGCCGCCGAGCCCTCTCAGTCGGTCTACGCAGCAGAGACTGGCACCGTGGTGTTCTCAGGGTGGAACGGGGGTCACGGCAAGCAGGTCGAGGTGCAGCATGACGGGCACCTGACCACCCGCTACAGCCACCTCGAGGCGCTGCTGGTGCACAACGGCCAGCACGTCAAACGCGGTGACCTGCTCGGGCTCGCGGGCCAGACCGGGCTCGCGACCGGCGTGCACCTGCACTTCGAAGTGCGCCGCGACGGTCAGGCGCTCGACCCGGAGTTCGTGCTCGACTCGCAGACCGCGCTCGCCGGAGCGCTGCGGTGACTGACCTGGTCGAGCGGCTCAAGAGCTTGGCCTTCGAGCGCGCGGAGCTGAGCCTCGCCAACGAGGCCATCGGCACGGTTCGCGAACGGCGCCAGAACGAAACAGGGAGCGCCACCAGCTATGAGGTCGCGCTCCCCGCGTTCGACATCGATGCTTTTCTGACGACGAAGACGCTGCCGAAGCTCGTCTACTTTCTCGATTGCCGTGGCGAACGCCCACCGCGCACGCCACACACCTTCGTCTCGTTGTTCACGCCCGAGGGTCTGTACTTCGTCGACGCGGGCGAAACGGTGATGGCTTTGGGAGCGACGCTCGGCGTGGTGACACCTGCCGAGCTGATTCGCCGGTATGGAGCCAACGGCACAGGCGACCCGAAACGGTTGGGGGTCTAGCGCGTGCCGGGCTCGGGTTTACAACGTGTCTTTGAGCTCTTTGGCCGGGCGAAAGCCAATCGTCTTGGTCGCCTTGAGCTTCATGATCTCGTTCGTCTGGGGGTTGCGAATCTTGCGAGCTTTGCGCGTGCGAATGCTCCACGTGCCGAAGCCAGGGTAGCTGAAGCGAACGTCTTTCTTCACCGCTTCACCAATGTTGTCGAACACCACGTCGATGATCTCTGACGCTGACTTTTTGGTGAGTCGGGTTTGTTGTGCAACGGCCTCGACGAGCTCTGCCTTGGTCATGTGTTTTCCCCTCCGGGAGTTCGCGGCCGCCGCCGCGAGGGCGCGTGAGTACCAGAGGCAATTCGAGCGAGTCAATGTAATACATATACACTTTGTGCCGACACCCGATGTCTGATCTGACTTGAGTTGTATTTGATCAGAAAAAACGCCGAACCGACCGAAACCACACGGCTTTCAGGCCCCCACTGGATCACGATTTGATCGCACACGATCGACAAAAATGCATCGCGCTGTGGCTGATTTTTTCAGCCTGCGTCGAGGTGCCTCAAAAGCCCTTGGAGGCCGGCAGATCGGCGCCTGCGGTGATCGTGATCGACGCCTTCGCGACCTCCGGAGGAGATGGATCTGCGCACGCGCCGCTCAAGGCATTTCCCCCGGTGATCGCGCCTGGAGCGCGGTTCGAAGTGCGATCTGGGCTGTACCAGGGGCCCTTCGTTTTTCCCCGCGACGTGGTGATTGCGGCGCGTGGTGAGGTCGTTTTTCACGCCGAGGGGCTCGATGCGACGGTGGTCAACGGTGAAGGCGAGCTGACGCTCACCGGCGTCTCGATTCAAGGCGGCCTGACCGGGCTGCGTGCGCACGGCACCACGGTGCTCGAGCGAGCGCACTTTAGTGGTCAACACGGCGTCGCCATCGAAACCATGAGCACGCTCACCGTCAAAGACTCGGTGTTCAAGGGCCTGGGCTCGGAGTCGAAGGGCATCGTGGTGCACGACGCGTCGCTGGCGCTCGAGCGGGTGGCGTTCACCGGCGGCTACGGTCGCGCGATCGAGCTGGTGCACGCCTCGGCGACGATTCGTAACGCGACCTGGGAGGGCCCTCGCACGGCCCTGCACGCGGTCGACTCGACGAGCGCGGTGCTCGAGAGCACGGCGAGCGGAGGCAGCGGGCCGGCGTTCTTCGCGGCGCGCGGCACGCTGACCCTCGGCAAGGTCAAGGTCGAAGGCCATGAGTACGCAGTGCAAACCGGCTCTGGCACCACGCTCGAGGTCGACGGCTTCTGGGCCAAACGGCCGTTGCTCGCGGCGTTCGGCCTGGTCGAGACGCAGGCGCGGTTGACGGCGATCGAGCTCGAAGCGAGCGGGAGCATGGGCGGCGTTCAGGCCATCGGGTGCGCGCTCCAGTTGACGCACTCGAAGATCTCCGACTCGCCTTCGACCGGGCTGGTATCGAGAAAGGGCACGCTGCTGCTCGATGACGTTCGAATCACCGGCGTGCGCGCAGAGGTCGAACGAAACGGGTCGCGCTCGCTCGGAGACGCGGTGCACCTGCGCGATGTGACGGCGAGCTTGAAGAACCTCACCGTGAGCGATGTCGAAGGCTCGGCGGTGTACGTGACCGCCGGCGCGAAGGTCACCATCGAGCATCTGGTCAGCGAGCGTGCAGGCGAAGGCGCGCTGTTGGTCGAGCGCAGCTCGCAGGTCGAGGCCAGCGACGTTCAATCGACCGGCACGCTCTCACCCGCAGTGGCGGTCATCGACGGCGCTTCGTTGAAAATCGATGCGCTGATCGTGAAGGGCAGCGAAGTACCCCTCTGGGCAGAGTGCAGCCAGCGGGTCAGCGTGACGATTCGCTCGATGCAACCGGCTCCGCAGAGTCTGAAATTGGGGCCGTGCGTGACGCTTCAACCGTCGCGTGCCGCACCAGCCAGTCGCCAATGACCGGGTAGACTTCGGTGTGGGCGAGGCGGCCGATGACCAGGTCTCCGTGGCCGTAGTCTTCGACCTGGCCGAAGGCTTTGCCAAACGGTGCGAACTGTTTGTCGTGGGTGGTCAAGAGCTCGAAGTACTCGCGAGAGACGGTCAAGGGGGCCAGGCCGTCGACGCTGCCGGCGACGACGAGAATGGGCACCTGCAGCGCGGCGAGCTGAGCGCGGTAATCGATCTTGCCGTCGCGGCTTCGAAAGGTGTTCGACCGAACCCAGTCTTCGAGTTGCCAGAGCACGCCCCGCCAGAGCGGAGCGGTACCGTTGGCGAGCAGTGCGCGCTGGCTCGCGGCATCGATGTTCTTGAGGTTCGCGCTGACCGAGATCACCTTTTCGCCGATGTTGATTCGAGCGGCGAACGGCGCGAGCACCCGAGCCATGAAATCGGTGGGGAAGAGGCCCGCTGGCGAGAGCCACTGACCTACTTTGAGCAGCCAGCCATACGCGTTCTGCAGCTTGAAAAAAACCGGCGAGCCAATGGTGCAGATGCCGACGATCTTCGGGCTCACCGCCGCCGAGGCCAACCCGAGCAGACCTCCGAGTGAATGGCCGACCCAGAGCACCCGCTCTTTCTTCGAGTGGGCATACACCGCCTCGAGAATCGCGGGGATGTCGGCGCGCACGATGTCGTCGAAGTCGGCGTCATTGAGCCAATCGGGGGGCACGCTGTGGGCGTCTCCGCGGTGGCCGACCGAATAGGTGTCGAACCCCAAATTCGTGAGGAACTGCGCGACGTTCTGAGGCGGGAGGAACTCGAGAAACGAGAAGTTGTTGGCGATGCCGTGGCACAGCACGACTGGCTCGGCGAAGCGCCGGGTGGGGGCGGCGCGGTGGTAGGCGTGAATCGTCCACCCGTCGGCAGTGAAGACCTCGATGGCGGTGGGCTGATCGGCGCCCAATGCGTAGCGCTCTTGCCAGAAACCCACCCAGAGCAGGAGGGCTCCAGCTATGACGCAAATCGTGATCAGCCCCAGCGCGCTCATGAGACCCGTTGGTAAGGTGCCGCGAGCATGAAGCTTCGCGACCTGATGTTCGTCTTGCCGAACCTCTTCACGGTCTCCTCGATCTTCTGCGGCTTTTACGCCATTGCGTTGTGCAGTGGTGAAGCGGGCCCGACGCAACTCTACCAGGCCGCGCTGGCAATCTTCTTCGGCATTTTCTTCGACGGCTTCGACGGGCGCGTGGCGCGGCTGACCAAGACGCAGAGCATGTTCGGGCAAGAGCTCGACTCGCTGGCCGACGTGATCTCGTTCGGCGTGGCGCCGGGCATTCTCGTCTACAAGTGGGCGCTGCAGGGGCTTGGCTTCATCGGCTTGTTCGCGGCGTTCACGTTCGCGGCGTGCGGGGCGCTGCGGTTGGCGCGGTTCAACGTGCTGGCGATCAAGTCTCCGCATGGCGGCGCGTCGCGGTTCTTCGTCGGCATGCCGATACCGTTCGCGGCCTGCGGGGTCATCTCGATGATCATCGCGTTTCAGAACGCGCGGGGCGGCACCCTGCCCGAGGGCGCGCGGTGGCCGGTGTTCGGCGTGGTCTTGTTTCTCGCCGCGTTGATGGTGTCAACGGTTCGCTACCGCACCTTCAAAGACGTGCGGCTGTCGAAGAAATCAGCGGCGCTGTTGATGTTCATCTTGGCCGGCGGCGTGATCATCGCGACCCAGATTCACCCGGCCTGGGTGCTCGTCGCGTACTTCGGGCTGTACATGGTGTCGGGGCTCATCGAATCGGTGTTCTTGCTGCGCCGGTACCTGAGCGACAAGAAGGCCGCGGCGCTGGCCTCGGTGCTCGACGATGACGATGAAGAAGAGAGCGCTGACGACGTCGACGAGCAAGAAGTGCTCTGAAAGTGCGTTCGCGCTGCCTGGTCTGAGCCAAGTCGAAAGACCCACCCCGTTCATGTCGGCGGTGTCGATTTGGGCTCGACGCTCGAGCGGCCGAGCAACAAATGTTCGAATTGGTCGATACCCCCAACATCAGAATGCCGACGTACCCCCTGGAGAAGTCATGACACTGCGTATTGGCTTGGTGAGAGGCTTGGCCGCGCCGCGTTACGGGCTGAGTGGGCTGCCCAGCACCCCGGCTCAAATGCAGATGTTGCGCACGGTCACTGATTTTCTGTTCGTCAATGGCAGGCTCGAGAAGCAGGCAGACGCATTCATGGCGGTACTTTCGAAGGGCGCCTTTCAAGACGTCGAGGCAGCGCACCGGCCGGCTGGCCGAACCGGCAGTCTGCTTGAGTTGCTGGGCGAGATGGAGGGCAAGGCCCTCGTCACCCGCTCCGAGAGTGACGTGAAGGTCTCCCAGCGCTTTGCGCGAGGGGACTATGCGCTCACTTTCCCTGTCAGGCTCGGGGGGCTGGTGGTTGAAGAAGGGCGCGACCTGGTTCGAGGAGGTGCGGTGAGTGGTGCGCCCCAAGAAGTCTTCAACTACGCCTCTCTTTTGCGCTCTTTGAGCCCATCGGACTGATGACTTCGCTTGTTGCGCCGGGCGGAGAGCATCAACGCGGCGACCCACGCGCCCAAAGACCCTGAAGCTGAGGTGCAATTGCCGCAACGGCCTATTGCTGAAGTTGGGCTCACACCGTCGTCATGCGCTACACCAGCGTCGTATCCGAGCGTCCCTGCATCGTCGAGTACGCACTCAGCCGGCGACTCGGAGACCCGAACGGTTCCTCCTGCGCGCCATTGACCACCGTCGTAGGCGAGAGGACCAAATTCAAGTGCGGGGGCACCCCGTTCTTGTGCTCCCAGATCAGGCCCCGCACCTTCGAATGCATCATTGAAGCCCGCCACTCGGCGGCCAACGTCGAGGCCTGGGTCGTTGGCTGCCAACGCCCAGCCGTGAAGCAAATCAAATGACGGGCGCCCCCACACCGCGTGTGCCTCGAGCAGCAAGGGCGACGCGCCTGCGTCGAGGTCGCCAAGCGGTTTGACGAATACCCGTTGTCTGCCATTGAGATAGTCAAAGTCCCAGTCGCCGACCTCGATGATGGGAGCGTTCGAGTAGGTAGCCGTCACGATGAGGTCGTTGCGGGTGGTTTGAACGATGTTATTTCGCGTGAAGACGCGGCCGACATCTTGAGCACCCCCACCACTTGAGATCCACCCTGCTCCCTCGCCCGCGTCGGCAAGCCAGCCCACGGTGTTGTGAACGACGAAGAGCCTTCCTGATTGTCCGACGTCTCCGGTGATGCATGGGGGGCTGAAGCTGCCGCCAGGCAGGCAGTCAACCCTCGCGACGGTACCCGTTTTGAGAAACGATTCAGTATGTCTGCGATTGGCCGGGTCGACGAGTGGGCCCACGAAATTCGGCATGCCTGGTTCGACGATGTTGCGAAAGGCGTAGGCCGGCCCCACGCTGTTTGAAGCAAATGACATCGCGACGTAGGCGTTGCTGACGGTGTTGCCGAATACGCGCGTGTTGCGGTTGGCGCCGTCGATTTCGAGCGCATCATCACAAGCGCCCTCGATGCGGTTTCCGTAAATGTCAGAATCGTAGGCAAAGGTACCCAGCCAGCTGAAATTTTCTCCTCCGCTCACGCCGTCCATAAAGCAGCGCGCGGGGTTGCGTGAGATAATGTCGTTGTAGCGTATGACGTGATTGCCCCCGCAACTGCTGAGCGTGATGCCATTGGTGCCTCTGGGGTGGCGGCCGGTGTGCCACCACTGGCCTGCGCCACAACCGGGGTCATGAATGGTGTTGCGCTGCACGACAATACGGTCATGCTCGTGTTGCCACTTCGTCGTAAAGCTGGTTGGCGATTCGTAGCAGTGAACTGCCGCCGCTTCATTGCCTTGAAGGTAGTCGCAGTACCCAAGCTGTTGAAACGTGTACGCCTGAAAACCGCCATCGGTGACATTGCGAAGGTATTCGACGTAGCGATAGCCGCCGTCAGCAAGATAATCGTATTTGGGGTTCGTGTACTTCGAGTCGTCATGCAGCGCGCCCCAGCCAGAAATATCGTTGCCTTCAATGATGACGTCGTGGGCGCCGTCGTGGGCGCCGTCGCCGAGGCGAATGGCATCAGAGCGGCCGCCCCGTAAGGTGAAGCCGCGAATGATGACGTGGTCGGTTCGAACCTCGATGGCTGAGGGTGCCGTCATGCCCACGTCGATGGTGCCGCCGACGTACAGCGCGTAGCCACCATCGGTGCCACCAGCGGTGATGAGAAGCTGGGTTGAGCTCGTGCTGGCCGCGATCGTCGTGCTCGAGAGTGCAAAGGTATCAGACCAAGTGGTTGCCTCGAGCTGTTGAAGCGATGCGCATTGACCATCGAGCCAGAGTTGAATCTCGTAGGTGGTGCCCGACGCGAGACTCAGCAACGAACCGCGGTATTCAGCCGCCGGCCGCTCCGCTGGAGTACCCCTCGCCACGGCGCGTGGGTCGAACCACATGTCACCCGCGACAAACCATCGGGCCGTACCCTTGGGCCGAAATCGAATGTGCGCTGCGATGGCAGCCGAGCCTCCTGAATTGCTCCACATCAGGCCCAGCGATTCGAAGGTTGGTACAGCCACCACCTCAGCGGCCAAGACAGGTTTGGAAACGCAGAGGCTCGCGAGCGCCGCCACTGCAAGAGCGCGAACGCCAATGAATAAAATTCGCATTCGAGCCTCAGTTCAGCTGCCATGACATCGAGAACAATTCATGTCGCGTACTGGCCCGAAGGTCGCTACCGTAGGTCGGGTGTGGCTCATGCTCAAGCTGTGCGCATTTTTCGGCGCGATTCTCTTAAGCGGCTGCCTGGGTGACTGCCGGCCGACGGTCGCCTGCGCCTCCAAAACGGATGAATGCGCGACACAAGTGTTTGGCGACCCTTGCCCCGCTGAAGGCTCGCAATGCAATCAATGCACGGACGGCGGCACCAAGCGGTGGCTCCATTGCGGCGTCAGCGTTGACGGAGGGCGAGTCTGGGGGCCAGTCACCTGTCAGTAGTCACGACCCGTGGCTGAAACACTCAGTACAACCCGGTTCGCCGCGTACCGCAACAGCGCTAGCGACGTCTTCCCGACCACCGCTGGCGTGCGATCGGCCTCGAGCCCGGTTCATCACGCCATCTTGTTCTGACGTCGTGGCCGCGCTGGGGTTTCTCCAAATCGACGATCTGCGCGCCATCAGCCGTGAACACCCTCGTTGTCAGGCTTGTCTGCGTACAATTTCACGCCGGCATCAATCACTTCATTGAGCGACGCAATCACCCCGGCCGGAGTCGCCGAGAAAGCGCCGTCAATCTTCGCCGCATTCTCTTTCGCAAACGCCTTGTTCGAGCCCGATTCTCGAGGGAGAAGAATTCGAGAACACCGTGACAGCGGTGAGATAGATGTCGCACCGTGCGCGTCGAGACGATTTGCACTGGCGATGAGCTGCTCACCGGTCTGACGGCCGATACGAACAGCCCTTTTTTTCAGGCCTTGTTGCTCGAGCAGTGCGCGCTGCAGGTTCAGCGCTCGGTCACCGTGCCCGACGTGCGCGAAGACATCATCGAGGCGCTCAACGCCGCGGCGAGCCGATGCGACGCGGTGCTGGTCAGTGGAGGCCTGGGCCCGACCGCCGATGATCTCACCGCGGAGTGCGCCGCCGAAGCCGCGGGCGTCGAGCTCATCGAAGACCAACGCGTGCTGAGGCACCTCGAAGAGCGTTACGCCAAGCGCAACTTCAAGTTGACCCCCAACAACAAGCGACAAGCCCGGGTGCCCGCGGGCGCCGAGGTCGAGCTCAACGCCGAGGGCTCAGCACCGCTCTTCATTCAGAAACGCGGCAAGTGCACCCTGTTCTTCGTGCCTGGCGTGCCCCGCGAGTACCGGCACCTGGTCGAGACCCATGTGGTGCCCCGCATCCTCACCCTGTCCGGTGGCCCGAGGGCCTTCAACGCCCTGCGGGTGCTCAAGACCCTCGGCGTCGCGGAGTCGCATCTCGACGCGTTGGTGCGCCCGTTGTTCGAGGCGCACCCGTTGGTGACCTTCGGGTTTCGAACCCACGCGCCTGAGAACCACCTCAAGCTGATGGGCACCGCCCCGACGTTGGCAGAGGCCGAAGCCGCGGTCGCAGCGGCCGAGCGCGACAGCAGGGCGGTGCTCGGGGCCTTCGTGTTCGGTACCGGTGGTGATTCGATCTCGAGCGTTGTGCTCGCTGCGCTGCGGGCCGCCCACGCCACGCTGGCCGTCGCCGAGAGCTGCACCGGCGGGCTGATCAGCAGCGCCTTCACAAGGGTGCCAGGCGCCAGCGACGTGTTGCTCGGAGGCGCCGCCACTTACAGCGAGGCCACCAAGACGCTGTGGGCGCAGGTCTCACCTGCGACGATTCGAAAGCACGGAGCGGTCGGTGAAGCGGTGGCTCGAGAGATGGCGACCGGCATTCGCCGCGCGACCGGGGCGACCTGGGGCTTGTCGGTGACTGGGTACGCTGGCCCGACCGGCGGCGACGCGCAGAACCCGGTGGGCACCGTCTATCTCGCCGTCTCGCGCGCAGAGCTCGAGCGGGTCGAACGCCACACTTTCTTCGGAGATCGAGATCGGGTGCGAGCCTTCGCCGCCTCGACCGCGATCGACTTTCTGCGACGCACGCTTTGAGGACTGTTCATGGCTAAGAAGCTCAAGAAAATTCAAGGCTCCGACCCCGCGGCGGAGATACCGACCGCAGACATGCCGGTGATGGGGCGCTCGCCTGGGGCTGGGGCCCCTTCGGCCGTCACGCTCTGGTTTCGCAACCACCGCGTCGAGCTGACGTTGTTCGGCATCGTGCTGGTCACCTTGATGATGTTCAGCGCACAACGATTCTGGCGGCAGAGCGCAGCGCCCCATTTCGTGTACCAGGCGAAGTCGTGGCTCGACGGGCGCATCGACCTCGACTTCGACACCCTGCCCAACTTGGAAGACTGGGCCTGCGTGCGCGAGGTCAACGGCGTGAAGACCCGCTGCGAGGGCCAGCCGATGGCGACCGACAAATGGTACTCGTCGTTCCCCGCGTTTCCCTCGGTGGTGATGCTGCCGTTCGTGCTGATCAACGGGTACCAGCTCAATGACACCTCGTTCGGCGTGATCATCGGCGCGCTGGCGGTCGCCCTCTTCTACTCGTTGCTGCGG
Source organism: Archangium sp. (assembly GCA_031367385.1). Classification (GTDB taxonomy): domain Bacteria; phylum Myxococcota; class Myxococcia; order Myxococcales; family Myxococcaceae; genus JAEUJT01. The sequence goes on from JANLPS010000132.1 coordinate 34,876, forward strand.
CTGCTCAAAGAGCACGAGGGTACCGAGCGCACGGCCCTCGACAACGCCGCGCTCGCGCTGCTCCTGGCGTTCGGCACCGTGTTTTTCTACGCGTCGCTGCGCGGTGAAGTCTGGTTCAGCGCCGAAGTCATGGGCATCGCCTTCACGGCCCTCTACCTGCGCAACAGCGTGCGCGCCCGGCAACCGATGTGGGCTGGGCTCTTCTGGTCGATGGCCGTGCTGACCCGAACGCCGCTGCTCTTCACCGGGCTCTTCTTCGTCTTGGAGGCCGTGGCCCCCGAGAAAGCCAACCGCCTCGAGCAGCTCAAGGGCTTCATGCGAAACGAGAAGGCCAAGCAAGCGCTGATGCAGTTCGTCTTGGCCGCCGCTCCGCTGGGCATCACCGCGGCGCTCCTCAACCAACTGCGCTTCGGCCGCTTCACTGAGTTCGGGCACTCGTTTTTGTTCAACAACCGCGTGAATGGCGACATCGACACCTACGGGTTGTTTCACCCGCATTTTCTCGAGCGAAACCTCGACGCGGCCTTCGAGCTGATACCCCGGCTCGATCACGGCCGGTTGTTCTACACGCCGTGGGGGCTCTCGCTGTTCTTGACCCTGCCCTTTCTGGCGCTGGCCTTCGTGCCGGCGACGCAACCGAAGCGCGTGTGGGGCGCCATCGCGGCGATGGGGGCGGTGCTGGTGGGCTCGGCCTTCTTCCCCGGCAAGACGTCGGCGATCGGTGAACGCCCGGCGGCTGAGGTGGTCTTGCTGGTCGCGACCCTCGCGCTGTTCGCCTTCTTCGCCTGGCAGTGGGTGACCGACCCCGCTGCGCCCCGCCTGCTGGTGCCAGTGCTGCTGACCCTGGTGGCCTGCGCCGGCCCCGGTTTGCTCTATCAAAACAGCGGGTATGCCCAGTTCGGGTTTCGCTTCAGCCTCGACTATACGCCTTACGTCTTGCTGCTCGTCGCGCTCGGCGGGTGGTCACTGCG
>JANLPS010000142.1:0-18004 GCA_031367385.1 Archangium sp.
TCGACCTTCTTCGAGCGCAACGCCTTCTTCAATCTCGCCTCTGTCTTGAGTCTCATGTGTGCACCCTCTCGGCCTTGATCGGCCGCGGGCGCCTACTTCACTCTCAACGACTCAAGAAAACGGTAGTCGCTGAACGCTTACACCGATTCGGAGGCCGGTTCATCGGGCAAGCATGCTGCCAGAAAAATCGAGCGCTTGAGGCTGCGCGTTCCACGCCACGTGAAGAGTCATCGTTCGGGTCCGCGAATCCCAGTCGAGGTGAATGCCTTCGTAGTTGCCGCCCGTGGTCTCGATGTCACGCAGCGTCGCGAAACCACCCGTGTCAGCGGGGTCGTGCGCGACCGGCACCACGGTCAGCGTCCAATCGTCGGAGGGCCCGCTCGGGCCTTGAACCAACGGCAGCAACTTACCCTTGAAGGAGCCGAACGCCGCGTCGAGCTCAGGCACCCAGACCCACCCGCATTGCAGCATCGCCGCGGTGCCGTAATAGTCGGGGAAGTTCGTGCTCTCGCCCCGAGCATCGATGAGCCTGCTGTAGCCAACGCGCGCGCCCGTCGCGGTCGACACCGAGATGACACTTCAAATCACCGGGTCGCCGGTGTTGACCGGCCCCCGTTGATGTCGATCGCCAGCCCTCGCGCCGCGTCGACCATCATGCCTGACGAGCCAATGCCGTTGGTACAGGTCTCGTACGTCGCCCCGTCGACCGAGCCGTCGTACGCCTGCTATTCGCAGCTGCGGACTATGCGGAGCATCGTCCCTGTCCCGATTGTAATCGCGGGGGTGTGCTCCGCATAGTTCGACGCGATGATTGGTCGATTTTGCCGAGATCAGTAACCGCAGCAGTACTTCCGAGGGCTACTGCTGCCGGGAAGCGACCCGTCGCTCCCAGCGCGCTCGCGCGACGCGCATGTCCCGCACGGCGAGGTCGACCCGACGTCCGGCGTCTTCGAGTCGCCGCAACGAGTTCGCCCGCACGACCGCATCCATTGTGCCCGCTCGAACGGCCTGCTCGAGGAGTCCGAAGTCGCGTTCGAGGATTGCTGCGCCGGGCGCGACAGCTTCGTGGGCGCCTGAAGCGGACCCATAGACGGACCACGCTTGCTCGAGCTCCGAGCGTACGTCGGCGCGAACCGTGGCGACACGTGCGGGCGCGGCGTACGAGAGCGACAACGCGCGTGCCCGCGGCTCGCGGTACCCGTCGAAGAACGGCATCGGCACGCTGAGCGTGAAGCCCATCTCCCACTCCGACCAAAGCGCGGACAGCCCCGTGGTTCCGGGCCCCTGAAACGCCCCAAGGGGGATGTCGCGCCGTCGCCAGCCGACGTCCACGCCGAGGGTCGGCGTCGGAATCATCAGCCGCTCGTACATCTCCAAGCCCAGGAAACGTGAGCGCGCCTCCGCTTCGGCTGCGAGCACGCGCGGGTCGCGGTCAACGACCCCGATGAGAACGGATTCAGAAGGCGCTGCCGCTGGCTCAGGAGGGTCTTCGACCGTGAGGTCGCCGGTCGAATCACGACCGATAAGCCGCCCGAGACGCGCGCGAGCCTGCGCGAGCACGCCGTGCGTCTGCGCGACAGACGCACGGGCGCCTTGCGCATCGAGCACGGCGGCGTCGACATCGAGCTGGTTGCCCTGGCCGACGCGCAGGCGCTCCCGCTCCGCAGTGAGAGCAAGCTCCCACAGGGTGACGACGCGCTCCGCTCGTCGCGCAAGGCGCTGCGCAAGGGCAACATCGGCCAACGCGATGGCAACGGCTTCATCGAGCGCCCGCAAACCGTCGTCGCGTTCGTAGCCGGCTCGGTTGCGGTCCGCGCGCGCCGACGCCCCTCTGGGCGTCCACGAGCCAGAAATGTCGACTGGCATCCGCACGCCGACGGTAACCGCATGTTCGTCAGGTGACCCTGTGAGGGCCCCGGTTGAGTAGCTGCCCTCGATCCACGGGTCGCGTCGAAAGACACGTGCGGCATCACCGAGTACGGCATCGGCCCCTCGAAGCCGTGCCTCCAGCTCAGCGACCTCAGGTGCGTGCGACCGCGCCTCGGCCCTCGCATCGAGGAGCGAAAGGGCCTGAGCCGCAGCGCTCGCATTCGGGGCGAGGCACTGAAGGAGCGCGACGAGCAAAACCGCGAGCCGTCTCACGAGGCACGCTCCGGTGAAGGCAGTGCGCGACGGCGCTCGAGCCAGACGTAGACGGTCGGCAGCACAATCATATTGAGAACCGTGGACGTGATGAGCCCCCCGCAGACGATGAGCGCCATTGGGGCCTCCAGCTCGCTGCCGGAAAACCCGAATGACACCGCGAGCGGAAGGAGCGCGAGGCCTGCGGTCGCAGCGGTCATCAGGATGGGAAGGAGGCGCTCCTCGGCGGCGCGGAGGATGCGCGCGACGGCGTCTTCGTTCGGCGCTTCGAGGTCAAGCTGGCGCTTGTGTGCGACGAGCATGATGCCGTTGCGCGTGATGATGCCGAAGAGCGTGACGAAGCCGACGAAGCCGGAGACCGACAACCCCTCGGGAGTCAGCGCTCCCGCGATGACACCGCCCACGAGGCCGAGCGGGATGTTGAGCAGCACGATGCTTGCGTCACGCAGCGAGCTGAACGCCACGGAGAGGAGAACGAAGATGCTGAGAAGCACGAGCGCGCCGAGGACGACGAGCCGAGTGCCTGCCTGGGATCGGGCCACACCTTCGCCGGCGAGGTCGATGCGGTAACCGGCCAGCACATGCACGCGCTGATGGAGGCGGTCTTCGAGACGCGCTACGGCCGTCGAAAGGGAAGCGCCTGAGGCGCTTGCGCCGATGCTGATGCGCCGCTCGCCGCCTTCGTGGTTGATGAGTGAGGGTGCGAGCACTTCGTCGAGGGTCGCGAGCGACGAGACCGTGACATCGCCCATGGCCCGTGTGGAGACGGGGATGTCTCCGAGCGCGCTCCGTTCTCGGAGCGCCGGGGGGCCTGAGAGCGCGACCTCGACGACCCGTCCGTTCGGCTCGATCAGCTGCGCCACCGAGCGCCCTTGCCGCCATTCGACGACTGCGTCGGCAAGCTCCGACGCCCGCACGCCCGCCCGAGAGAGAGCGGCGCGATCGGGGACCACGCGGAGCTGGGGCACGTCAATCTGAGGCTCGACGCGCACCAACCCAAGCCCAGGCGTCTCCTCCATGACGTGAGCGACCTCGCCTGCGAGGCGACGAAGCTCCGTGAGGTCGGGGCCAACCACCTTTACGACCACGGGGGCCGTCTCGCCGGACAGCACCTCATGAATGCGCTCCCCCAGGAAGCCCTCGACGGCGAACCCAAGTCCAGGGATTTGGCCGATGCACCGGGCCACATCCAGGACGAGCTCTTCCCATTCTCGCCCACCGCCGGGACGAAGGACGAAGTCCATCTCGATGCGGTGGATAGGAGCTGCGTCTTCGTCGAGCTCAGCGCGTCCCGCGCGAGCGCTCACGTGCGAAGCGACCCCAGGCCGCGCCCCAGAGTCGATGCGCCCCGCGAGCCGCATCGACTCGTCGAGCGAAACTCCTGGTGCTGCGTGTACATGAGCGATGAGCGAGCCCTCGTGGAACTCGGGAAGGAACTGCCCGCCGAGGAACGGCAGCAGGATGAGCGCGCCAATTGCGAGCACCGCGGAGGAGCCGAGAACCGCTCGCGGCCTCGCAATGGCAGCGGCCAGGACGCGCCGATAGCGCGCGATGAGCCAGGTTGCGAGCCGCGTCGGACTCGCTTCTTTCGTGGCGAGTCGCGGAAGAAGCCAGGCGCACATCGCCGGTGTCACCGTCAACGCAACGAGGAGCGAAGCGACGATAGCGAAGATGTACGCCTGCGCGAGAGGTGCAAAGATGCGGCCGGCGATGCCGCCCAGCAGCAGTACCGGCAAGAGCATGAGGCATACGATGACGGTCGCGTAGACCACCGAGCCTCGCACCTCCCGCGAGGCGTCGTGCACCACGTCGAGCACCGGACGCGGCGAGGTGAGGCGTGCGTTCTCGCGCAGCCGTCGCCACACGTTCTCGACGTCGACGATGGCGTCGTCCACTACCTCGCCGACGGCTATGGCCAGGCCTCCGAGCGTCATCCCGTTGATGGACACGCCGCTCGCAACGAGGGCTGCGGCTGCCGCGAGAATCGAGAGCGGGATGGCGGTGAGGCTGATTGCTGCGAGTCTGCCGTGGCGCAGAAACGCGACGAGCACCAGCACGACCAGCACCGCACCGAGCAGCATTGCGCGGCTTACGCTCCAGACCGACGCCCGAATGAAGTCCGCCTGGCGAAAGACCGGCGGCTCCACGCGCGCTCCCGGAGGCAGTCGAGGCGCAATCTCGGCGAGCGCGGCCTCGACACTGGCAGTCACGGAAAGCGTATCGGCCCAAGGGAGCTTGTTGATCTGCACGTAGATGGCGGGGCGCCCGTCGTACAGCGCGGCACCCACGCGCGGCTCGCCCGCATTCACCACGTCGGCGATGTCGCCCACGCGCACCGTCAGCCCATCCCGGACTACAACAACCGCGTCCGAGAGCGCTGGGACCGAGTCGTCGAGCGTGAGGCGCGCGGCCGTCTGCACATCGAGACGCGTGGTCGTTGTCTCTGCGAACCCTGCTCCCGTGGGAGCTTGCGCGCCTTGGACGCCGGCCAGCAACTCATCCATCGAAATGCGACGGGCACGCATCCGGGAAGGGTCAGGTCGTACCTCGATGCGCTCGACCTCGCCCCCATGCACCGTGACCTGGGAGACGCCGGGAATTGCCAGAAGACGCGGACGCAGCGTCCAATCGCCGAAGGCGCGCAGCTCTCGTTGATGAGCGAGGGCCGTGCCTGGGTCAACCGTGATGCACAGCTTCAACAAGGCCCCAATCGGCGCGGAGATGGGAGCGAGTTGCGGCGCGCGCACGCCCTGCGGCAGGCGAGCCCGCGCCAGCTCGATGCGCTCGGCGACGAGCTGCCGCGCCCGATAGACATCGACGCTGTCCTCGAACAACAACGTGACGACCGAGAGCCCCTGCGAAGACGTGGAGCGCACCGTCGTCGTGCTCGGCGTTCCGAGGAGTACCCGCTCAATCGGGCGCGTGACGGTCTCCTCGACGTCGAGCGTGCCCATGCCGGGCGCCTCGGTCTGAACCACCACGCGCGGCGGCATGAAATCGGGCAGTACATCGAGAGACGCCCGTGACATCGTCGCGAGGCCCGCAACCATGAGACCTAGCGCGACGAGGAGAACGACGGCGCGGTGTCGGATGGACCAGGCAATCAGACCGTCGAAGAGCGCGCCCATGCATCACTCCGTGTGGCGCAGCTCGGAGCGAAGACTCTCTCCTCGAAGAGACATCGCGCCCTGCGTGACGACGCGCGTCCCTGCTGCGAGCCCACTGGCGACTCGAGCCTGCCCGCCGAAGCGAGCGGCCACGCGGACCGCATGCGGTGCGAAGAGGCCGGGAGCCGATTCCACGTAGACAACATCGGTGCCGACGCCCGGTACGAGCGCACTCTCGGGCACCAGGACGCCGCTCGACTCTCCAACGCCGACGCGCACTGAAATCGTCGCCCCGGGCAACAACGCAGCGGCCTGCGCAGCGTCAACCTCGAGGCGGTCCCGTCGCGTGCCCTCGGGACCGACAAAGCTTCCGCGCGCCACGAGTCGGGCGTGTATCCAGCCGCCGCTGACCTGAACTTCGTAACTCGCACCAATAGGGTCGTCGGGTGAAACGGAGACGTCAATCCATCGCGAGCCGCCTCGCAACACGCGCGCGAGCACGTCGCCAGGGTGAACCACGGTACCCAGCGAGACGTCGAGCGAGACGAGGCGGCCGGCGATGGGCGCCCGAAGCGAGAGCTGGCTCGCGCCTCCAGAGAGCTGCATCGTGCGAGCGCGCCGCAGCGCTTCGACGCGCGCGCGTGTCGTTTCGACGGCGGTTTCGGCTTCTTCGCGCGCCTGTTTGCTGATGATGACGGAGGTCGCCAGCTCGCGCGCCCTGGCCGCCGTGGCCTCACGCAGGGCAAGCTCACCTTCGGCGGCGCGAAGCTGTCCCTCGAGCTCGGCGGTCTGCACGTTCAACGACACCGTCTCGCCCGCGTTCAGCACCGGAGTGATCTCAACCAGCGTCGTTCCGCTCGTGACGTCGCTCCCGATCGCGATGGAAGCGACGGTCGTGATGCGCGCAGAGACCGGTGCTACGAGCAACGCCTCGTCACCGGGCCGTGCCGTCACACGCCCGAGCCGAACCCGAGCGTCAGGCAGCGTTCCTTGCGCAGCCTCTTCGACGCGCAGTTGCAGAGCCGTTTGATCGGCCTTTGAGAGACGGACGGTGCCGTCAGCCCCCAGACGCTGCGGTACTGCTGCGGCCATCGCCCGCTCTTCACGCTGGGCTTCACTCTCGGTGCACGCGACGAGCAAAAGCGCGGCGCACAGCGACGCTCGTTTCAACGTGTCCATCCGAGCACCTGCCCGACCAGCGCCTCGCCGAACCCGGCGCCCAAGAGCAGCGCGACGACGAGGGCTGCAAGGGCGAGGGAAACCCCAACGAGCCACGCCGAGCGGTTTCGTGAATCAGGCGGCATCGGCGCAAGCAGACGTTCCACTCGCAGGCGCATTGTGGTGCTCGCCGACGCGATGCCAGCGAACGCGAACGGCGCAGGCTGCTCGATGCGAGCAGCGGCAAGGACGGCGGCAGCAAGGTCAGCGCCATCGACCATCGTTCGCGCTTCTTCGTCGCGCGCAAGCTCGAGGGCGAACAACCAATCTTTGAAGCGAGTCCGCGCTCCCGGCGAGGGCCACTGGAGGTCGGTCGCGATCTGCGCGAGCCATATTCGCAGGGGGTCGTGATGTCGCGCGTGCGCTTCTTCATGCGCGAGCGCAGCCTCGAAGGCGTGCTGGTCAACCTGCTGGTGGAAGTCGTGACCAACGAGGACTTGCGGACGGAGCAGTCCCACCGTCGCCGCGCTGGCGATCGGGCGTAGCTTAAGCGCGATGATGGCACGCGCTGCCGCACGCAGCCAGACGAACAGCACTGGCATGGCCACCAGAAATGCCAGCCAAGGTACGCGCTCGGCGTCATCAGGCTCGACCAGCGCCCAGCCGAACAGTGCAGCGAGCGCAAGCAACGCCGGGGTCAGCGGGATGAGAAGGCGAAGGCGGGCGTGTCTTTCGATTGCGCGACCGGATTGGGTACCTTCGTTCTTCCCGACGACCGCCGCTGCCGCGAGCGACCCGACCGGCAGCGCTGCACCTACGAGCACAGCAGCGAGCACGAACAGAACGATCTCACGATCCACGGCGGGTCCTCCGGGCATTGACGAGTCGCTCGAGCTCGTCGAGGAGCTTGGGGTCGACAGCCTCGACCGCGCTCACCAATGCAGCCATGGCAGGGCGCGGCGCGTCGCCCAGCATTCGCGAGACAGCCTCCGTGGCACGCGCCTGCTCAACGACGCCGCGCGCGACTTTGGCCTGGTACAGGAACGCCTTCCCCGTCTTCTTGCGCGACACGAGCCCCTTGTCGTGTAGGCGATCAAGGACCTTCGCCGTCGTCGTATAGACCAACCCCTTCGGCTCGCCGACGCGCTCGTGAACCTCTCGCGCCGACGCAGCGCCGAGGTCCCACAGCGCGGCGAGCACGGCGTATTCGAGAGTTCCTCCGGGGAGCGCGGGCGGCTTCATTGACTTGATTATCTACGACGTGCGTCGTAGGTGTCAATGCGTGCACCCTTGGAACGACGATGAGCGGCCCGGCCGCTGAACCCGCGAACGTACGTCGCCGCCTTCCCTCCGCGGTCAGTCAGACATTCGTCAGACTCAGGCGTTGGCTGAGATGGCCGGTAGATCGTTGGGGACGGCTGCCGCGCATTCACGATCTAAGGCACACATTCGCAACGCAGCGGCCTCCTTCTTTGGTCGGCCCATGGCGCAAACATCGACAACAAGATCGCCGCGCTCGCGACCTACCTCGGTCACGTTCGGGTCACCGGCACCTACTGGTACATGACGGGTGTCCCCGAGTTGCTCGCCACCACGGCGCGTCGGTTTGAGCGGTTCGCTGCGGTTGGTGGCGGGAGGCCACTCAAGTGAAGCTACCTCAGGAGTTCTTCTCCCAGCAGCTGCTCGCACAAAGGGCCGCCAGCCCGAGAACCATCGCCAGCTACCGCGACGCGATCCGACTCTTGTTGCAGTTCACCGAGAAGCGGCTTCGCAAGGCGCCAACCGACCTGGCGATGGAGGATCTCGATTCGACGCTGGTCCTGGAGTTCCTCGATCACTTGGAGAAGGAGCGTGGAAACAGCGCCCGTAGCCGCAACCTCCGGTTGACGACAGTCAGGTCCTTCATGAAGTTTTCCGCGCTCCGCGATCCGAGTTCGCTGGCCGTTGCCCAGCGCGTACTCGCAATCCCAACGAAGCGCTTCGACCGTCGCATGGTCGGCTTTCTCTCTCGAAGGGAGGTCGACTCGATCCTCGACGCGCCCGATGGCTCCACATGGAGCGGCCGGCGCGACCGGGTGCTGTTCGCCACGCTCTACAATACGGGCGCACGCGTCTCGGAGATCATCGGCGTCCGCCGACGAGATCTCATATTGGAAGGCGTCGCTTGCGTGCGTCTTCTCGGCAAGGGGCGGAAGGAGCGCGCGGTTCCTCTTCGGAGGACTACGGCGAGAGACCTACGGCGGTGGCTCGACCAGATCGAGGGCGGCGAGGAGCGGCCCGTGTTTCCCAATCGCGGAGGGCAAGCGCTGTCGCGGTCAGGCGTCGAGGATCGGCTCGACGCCGCCGTTCGACTCGCCGAGGCGACTTGCATCAGCCTCCGCGGTCGGCAGATCTCGCCCCACACGTTCCGCCACTCGACCGCGATGCATCTTCTGCAGGCGGGGGTCGACGTCACCGTGATTGCCTTGTGGCTCGGCCACGAGAACCCAGCGACGACACACCTCTACGTCGAGGCAGACCTGGCGATGAAGGAGCGCGCGTTGGCAAAGGTTCAGCCCACGCGATCGGGCATCGGGCGTTTCCGGCCTGGAGATGGGCTGCTCGCGTTTCTCGAAGCTCTTTGACTATGCGGAGACCGGAGAGGGCTCGCCGCCTGCAGCGGCGGGCAGTTCGCGTTGCCCGAGGTTGATGCTCCGCATAGTCCGCAGCTACGCATAGCGGTAGCTATGCATAGATCCGCATAGAGACTGAAACAGCATCTTCGCTTCGTAGCGCCCTGCTTCGGTCACGAACCACCCGTGACCAACCCAATGCGACGACTCGCAGGAATAGAAGCCTCCGGTGGTCTTGCCGTTGTACGAATACGGTTCGACGTTCAACGGGCTCACCGCGCTGCCCGCCGGGCCGAAATTGCTCGTGTCGATCATTCGCGTGTAGTTCTTCTGCGGCCCGACGCCGGTGCCCGGGTTCACGAACCAAACCCACCGGGGCCCCTGCTCCCCGAAGGCTGGTTTGTACTGAACCGCGCCATACGTGTGACCGATGTAGAGCGACCCATCGGGGAAGCGCCCATACTCGTCGATCGCCGCGCTGCCGCCTTCGGCATACGCCATGGTTGGCACATGCGAGACGCTGTAGGTCTTGGTCGCGCGGTTGTAGTGAACGAGCCCCTGAAACTCGGTGCCGTGCCCGCTGTTCGCCATCACGATCTCGTCGCGATCATCGGCGGGGAGCGACACGATGCCGCCGTAAATATTGAACGCATCGCTGATCTTGCCGGAGGGGTAGATGGGCGGGTTGACGTCCGGCGGGAGATTTGACCGTGTGGATGTCTCGGAAATAGATCAGGCCTCCACCGAACCGAGCTGGTTGACCGGCGTCGGCCACACCGCTGTCTGCACGGCTGGAGTTGGACGCACCGGCATCAACGGCTCCCCCGTCGAAGTGGCCTGCGTCGAAACCTGAGTCAGCACTGAAAAAGACTCCAGCGTCATTCGTGCCGCCGTCGGCGTCGGGCTGAAGCGCATTGAGAATCTGGGCGGAGCATTCGTGCTCCACAGTGTGGTGGCGAGTCGACACCACTGATCAGTGGGCGACGACCAGCGAGTAGTCGACGGCCGCTGTGCCTTCGAATGACTTGAAGGTGCCATGGCCAAGCGCAGCCATCTGGGTCAGACGCGCGAGGTCGGCTGCCAGGGCCCCTGCGGGGCACATCGAGGGAGGCGGGTCGATCTTGCAGGAGGTCTGTACGATGGGGTCGTTGCAGGCCGAAATCGCCTGTCTTGGAAAGAAGACGCGCGCCGCGCTGAAACGCACGCTGTGCTTTGCATCATCGAGCCCGGGAAAACCGGCAACCGCCCTGCCGCAGAGCAACGCCTGATCTTCATTGGTCGTGCTGCCGTCACTGACCAGAATGATTTGGTAGTTGGCTGACCCGCCCCGAGCAATATCGGCGGCGACCACGCTCTGCAGCTGCGAGAGTACCGGGACGAACTGTCGAGCCCCCTGCGGCGTGCCCTGCCTCAGAATCTCCTGCTGCAGAGAAAGCCGCATCGCGGCGGTGAAGGCCGAGAGGGGGCTCAACTCCGAAGCACCTGTCGGCGTGAGGTAGGCGACGCTCGAACCCCAAAATTTGACGATCAGAATGGGCGTACTCGCCGGGAGCTGATCAAGAAACGAGGTGAGGCCCGGCCCCCGCCGCCCATCGGGGTCTGTCACCGTCAGAGACTGAGAATCTTCGAACGCGAAGATGAATTTGGTCTCTCGTGTGCCTGCGTCTCCGACGCTGGGGCCCGCATCGACCACTGGCGTGCCAGCATCAGCCACTGGCGTGCCAGAATCAGCGACGATGGGCCCGGTCGTGCCGCAGGCGGTGATCAGCAGAATGAGAAGAGACAGAGCTCGCATCGCTCGTGACTCTGCACAAGGTACGCCAGACAGCTCTTCACCAAAGCGGCACGCCCAAAGCCGACGCTCACGGCTTGGGGGCTGGCGGTTTCGGCAACGCCAGCTCAATCACCGTCATCGAGTACGGCGGCAAGCGAACCGAGTGCCCGATGCTCGCGCCCTTCACCTGCTCCGCGAAGCCCTTGGGGTCTCCGGTATACGTGTAGACCTTCTGCGAATCAGGCCGCGGGCACCCGCGCAAATCGATGCTGGCGTCGAGCGCGCCCGTGGTCGAGAAGTTGAGCGCGACCAGGGTCACCGACAGCCCGTCAGCCGACCGCGAGGCAAACAGCGAACCCTCGGGAGGCCCTTCGGTCGGCATCGAGAGCTCGCGAAAATGCCCGCCTTTGCCGTCGTAGTTGCGAAACGCCCGAAACGCCCAGAACGCGGGTGAGCCTTCGCCGGGGTACGTCCAATAGTAGGCGGAGTAGAGGCCTTGTTGCCCGAAGCGGCCCAGCGCCTCGGCCAGCGCGAGCCCACCCGACATGTGCCGCTCAGCGCCGAAGTTGTATTCGCCGATCGACAGCTTGAGCCCGGGGTTGTTGCGCGCGACCCACTCCTTCATGCGAGGTATCAGGCGTATCGGCTCTTTGATGTACGACTCGTCGGTGTACCGCGCGTCCCACAGGCTGCGGGTCGAGCGAATTCGCAGCGCATTGGTGGCCGGGTCGGTCTGCCCATCGGTGCCGACGCCCAAGCCCTTCGCCTGAGGGTAGTAGTGCAGATCGAGCACATCGAGAATGCGCACGCCGGTTTTTTTCTCGTGCTCGGCCAGGCGCTGCAGGTACCACTCGATCAGCGGTACATCGCCGTGCGCGCGGCGGTCAGGCTTCAGGTTGAAGCCAGCCTTCGCGTCGGCGGCGGAATACGAGAAGCCTGGCCATCCCCACTCCGCCGGGCCGGCGATCAGCGCCCCGGGCGCGGCCTTTCGAACCGCCGAGCCGTACGCGATGGTGCGCTCGAGCAGCTCGTCATAGGTGACCGGGTTCGGGTGCAGGTCGCGGTGCGTGTCGTTCCACAGCGCGGGCTCGTTATCGAGAATGTACATCTGCACGCTGGGGCCGCGCTGCTTCTCGAACTCGTTGATCTTCTCGACCCACTGCCCGATGAACTCCGGTGACGCGCGAATGCTGGTGATGGCCGGAGCGCCCGGCGTGACCGGTTTGCCGGTGGCCTTCGCCACGCCGTTGCCGGCCTTGCGGTTCTCGCCACAGGTGGCCTCTTGCGCACCGAAGTCGTCGGTCGAAAAGGCGACCGACTTCGTGTCTTTGGCAACCCAGCCGAGAATCGGCACGGTGATGGCGCTGCCTAACTTGCGGTCGCGGTTGACGCCCAAGAATGTCGACCACACCGCTTCGTTCTTGTGGCCGTAGTCGGTGTTCATGAAGAAGTAGTCGCTGGCGGTGTTCCACGCGTTGCCGAGCTCCCAGTTGTAGCGGCTGGTCGGGTTGCCGCCCCAGCGCCGAGAGGTCGCCCCCACCTTGAATTGGGTGTCGGTGTCGAGCTCTCGCAGCGCTGAGTACGCGATGCCGTAGATCAGCGGGCTGATCGGCGTGGTCGGGGCGGCGCAGTCGACCACGAACGAGGCGGGTTCTCCTGGAGCAGCGCGCAGGGCTTCGGCTTTCGCTGCCAAGACCGGGTCGACCTGGGTGAGGCCGATGTGGTCGAGCTCGACTTCTCCGGTGCCGGCGATGGGCTTGTACGCGCGAATGACCAGCCGGTTGAACGGCGAGAGGCTCGGGTTGAGCTCGGTCATCGAGACGAAGACCTCGCTCCAGCCGCCTTCGAGGTCGACGCGGTGCTGCGGCCCAATCACGACCCGGGGAAAGGTGTCGGCTTTGTCGGAGTCGACCCGCACCTGAAAGAAATCGCCCCAGGCTGGCGAGGCGCGAAAGCGAAAGACCACGCCCCCGAAGGCGCCGGTGAGCGCGGGCTTCGCAAGAATCCACCCTCCGTAGTTGCCCAAAGGGAGCACCTCGGCCGTGCCCAGCTTCGGCTGATGGGTGACCCAGCCGTGGTCTTGCCAGCCACCTTTGAGCCCGTCGTCGTAGATGGTTTCGACGATTTCGGGCGTGGCGATGGTGCGGGTACCGGCGGGGCGAATCGAGGTGGCGGGCGCCGCGCCATGGCAGTTGAAGCCCAGGCACAGCACCATGACGAGAGAAGTACGCACGGGCGCGACCATACCGGCAATCGCGGGTACGGTGCGCCCTTCACCACTGGAGGCCTCGTCGTGGACCCAATCAAGCGCCTGGTCGAGCTGCTCGATGACCAATCACCTCGCAAACGCATCGCCGCTGCGGTCGTCTTGGGTGAGCTGCGTGTCAAAGATGCGCAGGTCGTCGCTCGCCTCGTCGAGATGGCCAAAGACCCCCTCGACGCGTTCGCCGAGCCTGCCATTGAAGCGCTCGGGCAGTTGCATGCGCTCAAGGCCCTGCCGGTGCTGCTCGATTCGCTGGGCCGCTCGAGAGACGTTCAAGGCTTCGCCCGCACGGCCATCGCGGCGCTGGGAGAAGACGCGTTGCCCGAGCTGCGAGAGCGTCTGCACGACGCCAAGCCCGAGGTGCGCGCGGTGCTCTCGCAGCTTCTCCCCGCGGTCGGTGGGAGCAAGTCATTCGAGCTCACCCTCGAGGGCATGCGCGACCAGCCGTGGGAGGCCATCAACAAGGTTGCCCTCTCGGTGCGACAAGAAGCCCGAACGATGAGCGAACCTCAGAAGCGGGTGATGAAGACGCAGGTCGACCGGTTTCTCGCCAAGAAGAAGACCCTCGAAGACGAGACGGCCTTGCGTGGAGCCTTGAAGGTGCTCGGTTTTCTCGAGCTGGTCGACACGCAAGACCTGCTGCTCGGGTACGTCGGTGCGAAGCAGGCGCCGCTGGTGCGGGTCGAGGCCGCCACCGCGCTCCGCTTCGCCTGCGGCAAAGGCCCGACCAAGAAGGCGCTGCGAAAGTTGATCGACCTGCTGCTCGACGCAGACCCTCTCGTCGCGCGGGCCGCCCGCGACTCGCTCACCGTGCTGAACATCGGCCCGGAGTTCGCCGACGAGCTCGCCGAGCTGTGCGCGAGCAAAGATGCCGAGGTCGCGCTGTGGGCGATACGCCACCTGGGAGCCCTCGCCGCCGGCCTCAAGGGCTCGCTCGCGGCGAAGACGCTGCTCCCGGTCGCGCGGGGTGGTGACCGTGCGCGCGCCGATGCGGCGGCCCGGGTGCTCGCGGAGTTGCCCAACGGAGCGACCTTGCTGGTGCAGGCGCTGGCCGACGCCGAAGACGAGGTGGGCGCGCAGGTGCTCTCTGACGTGCTGGGCCCCCTCGCGGCGAGCTTGCAGAAGAAAGACGTGAAGCTGCTCTTGGCCGCGGGCACCAAGAACCTGGGCTCGGCCCTCGCGATTGCCCGCCGGCAGCTCGAGCCAGTGCGAGCGACCGACGCCGAGGGCTGGGGCGAGGCGCTGCGCACCAAGGCGAAGGCCCTGCGCGCCAAAGACCCCGCGCGCGCCGAGCTGATTTCCCAGATGCTGGGCCGTTCGGGAGTCGCCACCACCGCCGACCGCTTCGAGATGGCGGTGCAGCAGCTGCTCCACCATTCGCTCGACCCGCACCCGAGGGCCCGGCAGCGTGACCCTGCGCTCTCAGAGCTCGAGCGGTTGCACGCCGAGGGCTTCGCGGTGGCGCAGGCCGTCACCAAGCACAAGCAGCTGGGTGACGACGCGCGGTATTACGTGGGCGTTCACTTCGCCGAGAAGCCGCAGTTCGAGCTCAAGAACGTCGGCGCCGAGCTGCTCGAGGTCATCGCCGGCAAGGGCAAAGGCAAGCTCGCCAAGGCGGCGAAGAACAAGATGAAGTTGCTCGAGCTGTAGGCGCGGCTGACGCGGCGAGCTCGTGAGGTCGCCCGGCGACCGGCGCCGCGGCCCTGCGCGAGCGCGCCGTGCAAGGCACCCGCCCCATACCGGTCTGGGGGTCCAACGCGTTGGAGGCCCCGCTGGTGCGCCCAGCCCGGGGGTCCTACGCGTTGGAGGCCCCGCTGGTGCGCCCAGCCCGGGGGTCCAACGCGGTGGAGGCCTCGCTGGTGCGCCCGGCCCGGGCGTGGAGGCCTCGCTGGCGGCAGGCCTCGCTGGCGGCAGGCCTCACTGGCGGCAGGCAACGCGGCGGCGGGCGTCAGTTGCGCGGCGTCGCGCCCATCGCCTCGAGCAGCTCGATGAGGTCGTGAAACGTGGCCTCATGACGCGTCGAACAGAACTGGCACGTCACCGCGGTGCTGCCCTGCGTGTCGAGAATGTCTTGCACCTCGGCCCGGCCCAGCGACGCCAGCGTCGAGAGCACTTTTTCTTTCGAGCAGGTGCACCGCCACTGCAGCGGCCCCCGCATCACCACATTCGGCGCGAGCTCTGCGCAGACCGCCATGAGCACGGTCTCGGCCGTCACCGATGGCAGCGAGGTCAGCGCGGTTCGCAGCCGCTCGGGCAACGCAGCCCCCAGGCGCTCCAACGCCTTGGCGTCGCCGTCGGGCAACGCCTGAATCAAGACCCCCGCGACCAGCGTGAGCGGCTCATCAGGCGCCGAGATGACATCGAGCGCCAGCCGCGTCGCCACCTGCTCGGAGACCTCGAAGTACTTGTTCATGTCATCGGCGAGCGACATCGCGGTCAGCTCGACCGAGGAGCGATAGAACTCACCCTCTCCCACGTCGCGCAGCACCGACAAGAACCCCTTGTTGCCCAACGCGCCACGCCAGCGAAACGCGCCTTCGGCCAGCTCGACATCGACGTACGGGTTCTTCACGTACCCCCGCACGTCGCCCGAGGCCGAGGCGTCGACGAGCAGGCCGCGCAGCGCCCCGTCACACTCGAGCTGCAGGTTGATGCGGCTGTTGTCTTTTTGAAGCGAGGCCATCAACGAGGCCCCGGTCATCGCCTGCCCCAGCAACGAGGCGGCGGCGGTTTGCAGCTGGTGCTTCGAGCGGGCCTCGCGCGCCGCAGAGCTGGCAACGACGACCGACACCTTCAGGTTGATGCGCGGCAACAAGGCCCGCGCCACCCCATCTGTCGAACGCTGCTCAGCCATGATGAACGGTGCGCTTTACGTTACTGGCAGAGCCCGGTTGCGGGAGCGCAAGTGCCGGTGCCGCAGACGTTGACCGGGTTGCCCCGGCAGTCGGGTACGCAGGTGCCGAAGGTCTGGGTGTTGAACTGGTCGCACACGTACCCGGTGCGGCAGCCGGGGTTCGGCGCGCCCGGCGTGCAGCGCTGGCCGCACTGCCAGGTGATGTAGGGGCCGCGCTGATC
The DNA here is from genome assembly GCA_031367385.1 of Archangium sp. GTDB lineage: Bacteria > Myxococcota > Myxococcia > Myxococcales > Myxococcaceae > JAEUJT01. The sequence goes on from JANLPS010000142.1 coordinate 16,132, forward strand.
TTGCCCACCCAGGTACGGCAGGCAGATGCCCGCATCGCCGCAGAACTCGTCATTGGTGTTGAGCGTGCACTCGCCGTTGCACTGCCCACCAGGGAAGCCGGTCGCGCCGCCGTCGCTGCGGAGCTCGGGCACGCAGTAGAAGAACGGGGCGGGGCCACACTCAGCGTTGCCGGTGCACGCGCTGCCCGCGGTGGCCATGCTCGGCGGGCCTGCGTCGTAGACGTCGGGCAAGCCGCCGTCGCTCTGGAGCACCCAGCACCCATTCAGAGGCTGCGTGCTGGAGCCGAAGTTCACGCAGGCGTAGCCCGTGCGGCAGTCACCGTTGTTGTTGCAGCCGCGCATGCAGATGTTCTCGGCCTCGCCCGCGGCGCCCAAGAAGAACGGGCAAATGTTGTTGCTGGTGCCCGTCGAGACGCACTGGGTCGCGCCCAAGCAGCGCCGGGTGCAGTACCCGTCTTTGTACTCAACGTTGCCGGGAATGGTCTGCTTCTTACAGAAGGCCAGATACCCGCTCGCGAGGGTGATGCCCGTGCACTCCGAGTCGAGCTTGCAGGCGGTACCGAGGCTGCCCGCGACGATGCCGGCATCGGGAGGCGTACAGGCGCCGTTGGTGCAGTACTCGCCGACCGCGCACGCCTTGCAGACCGAGCCGTTGGCGCCGCAGTTGGTGGTGTCGGTGCGCTCGAGGCACAGCCCATTGTTCGTGGTGCACCCGCCGCAGGTCGAGCCGCCATCGCCCCCCCCGCCGCCCGTGCCGGTGACGCCGCACTGGTAGGTGGTCTTGTTGCAGACCTGGTTCGTCTTCGAGCAGTCGACGCAGGTGTTGCCTTGCGTACCGCACGCCGAGTTGTCTGAGTTGGCCGGGTCAGCGACGCACTTGCCGTCAGCCGAGCAGCACCCTTTGCAATTCGCGACGCTGCACTTCGAAGCACCACACGACGGCACGACCGCGACCGCGAAGCCCAGCAAGGCTCCGAGTGCGAGAACTTTGAAATTCATTTCAGACAACTCCTAAAAGCGCCTCGCGAGCCCGGTCGGTCGCGAGGCGGAGGCCAGCTGTGTGGCCATGTGGTGAGAACGGCTCTCAATGAAGGTCACGCAAGAAACAGAAACGTGACCCGCACGTCAAGCCTCACCTACCAGGCCTGTAAGAAACGCGCTCGGCCGATCAGAACGGAATGTCGTCGCCGCCGGCCGGAGGGGGGCCCATGTCTTCGCCCGCAGGAGGCCCGAAGTCGTTGCCACCCTTGCCACCACCGAAGCCGCCTTCAGCTCGGGGCCCACCAGCACCCGCCGCTCCACCGCCCAAGAACTGCACGGTGTTGGCGACGATTTCGGTGGTGTAATTCTTCTTGTTCTCCTTGTCCGTCCACTCCCGGGTCTGGAGACGGCCCTCGATGTACGCCTGGCGGCCCTTCTTCAAATACTCGCCGCACAGCTCGGCCAACTTGCCCCACACCACGATGCGATGCCACTCGGTGCGCTCTTGTTTCTGCTGGTTCTTGTCGACCCACGACTCGTTGGTCGCGATGCGAAAATTGGCCACCGCCGCGCCCGCCGGAGTGAACCGAACCTCGGGGTCTGCGCCAAGATTACCGATGAGAATGACCTTATTGACTCCACCTGCCATGACGACCGTCCTTTTGCTTGCTGCGAAGCCGCTCCACCACGGAGCGGTGACAGCCGCATAGCATGAGGGTCTGACATCTTCGCAACGGGGCCGCCGCGCATCGCAGGGCAATCGCATCATCCGTTTTCAGTCATCTCGGTAGTTTGGCGGCATGCAAGCGAGAGAGACGTGCCTTCGGGTCGCTGTGAATTCATCGAGCGTGAAGTCGGTGGGCTACGACGCGGCGCTTTCGACGTTGGACAT
>JANLPS010000170.1:0-2372 GCA_031367385.1 Archangium sp.
GCTGGCGCAGCGCGAGGAAGACAAGCGCATCGCGGCCGAGGTCGCGAAGATGGAGGAGGAGGCCAAGAAGATGGAGGCCGCGGCAGCCGAGGAAGAGAAGAAGAAGAAGGAAGAGGAGTTCCAGAAGCAGAAGCAAGACGCGAAGAATCCGCCCGGCAAGCCTGACGCGAAGGGTGCGCCGTCTCCGGCCGGGGTGGAGAAGAAGGAAGAACCCAAGCCCGAGGTGAAGAAGGCAGCGCCGGCACCTGCTCCCACTGCCGCACCAGCGCCCGCGAAAAAGGGCGAAGAGCCAGAAGACGGGCTCTAATTTGTCTCCCTCTCCCCCGCCTGAAGATCCCGCACATCGTTGATGGGCAGGGCGAGACGTGATCGTGTCGCGGGATGAGCCGACAACAAGTGGATCGAGGCCAATTGGCGCGGAGCGAATTGGCGGGAGGCCAGCTTGGTGACGCTCGACTGTCGCATCGGCTGGAGGATGTGGCCGAAGCGCTGGGAAAGCGGCCGGGCGAGAGCCTTCCAGACGCGATGGGGGACGAAGCCGCGCTCGAAGGCGCCTACCGCCTGTTCGGCAACAAGAAGGTGCGACCTGAGGCTGTGCTGGCCCCCCATGTCGCGCAGACCCGGAAGCGCTGCGAGCAGGAGTCGAGGGTCCTGGTGCCACTCGACACGTCGGAGATCCGGATGGGGGGAGACAGAGAGGGACTTGGGTATTTGTCCCATGAGAAGGGCCGCGGTTTCCTCGCGCACGTTGGGCTGGCGGTGAAATGCGGGACTCGAGAGCCGCTCGGAGTGCTGCATTGCGAGACCGTGGTGCGCGACTCGTCGCGGAAGAGGGGCCAAAAGCGGCGGGGGCCGGAGAGTGAATCCCAGAGGTGGCACCGCGGAGTGGAGGCAGTCCATCGACAACTGCCCAACGCAATCTGCGTCATGGACCGCGAGGCGGACATTTTCACGCTGGTCGCAGGCATGCATGAGCGCAGTCAGGACTTCATCATTCGAGCAGCGCAGAATCGTACGACGTCGGAGGGGCCACTTTGGGACCTCCTCGACGACGCCAAAGTCGTTACGAGCCGGGAGGTGGAGTTGCCCGAGCGCAAAGCGCGCAAGCGTAAGGATGAGGCGAAGCTGCATCCGGCGCGCAGCGACCACACTGCAACCTTGGAGCTGTGCGCGATGCGCGTGAAGCTGAAGTCCCCCCATGCGAGTCGTAACGCCCCCTCGAAGGCCACCTATGTCGAGGTCAATCTGGTGCACGTCATCGAGCGCAACCCACCGGAAGGCGACCCACCGGTGGAGTGGATTCTGCTGACGAGCCTTCCCATCGCCACGAGCGATGAAGTCGACTTCATCGTCAATTCCTACGGGGCGCGCTGGGTCATCGAAGAACTATTCAAGGCGCTCAAGTCCGGCTGCGCCATCGAGAAGCGCCAGCTCGAGAGCTTCCGGAGCATGACCAACCTCCTGGCCATTTCGCTCCCCATCGCCTGGCTGCTCTTGAGGCTCCGTCACCTTTCACGCGACGAGCCCGACAGACCCGCGACCAAGCTTATCTCGCCTCTCATGATGACCTGCCTTCGGGTGATGCTCCTTGAGCGGACTCGGAAACACCTTCCGTCCGAACCGACGTCCAAGGAACTCACGTGGGCGATCGCGGCCATGGGCGGTCACATCAAGAACAACGGTGAGCCCGGCCTCATGGTCCTTGGCCGCGGGCTCGCTAAGCTACTGGCTGCAACCGAAGTCGTCGGCGCGCTTCAGCGCGCAGGCGAGATGTGATCAATCTTCAGCTCCCCCGCGGGGGAGAGGGTCGGGGAGAGGGTTGACGAGGTTTGACGACCGCGAGGCTTTTGACGACTGCGATCAAGGTGATTGCGAGCCTCCATTCGCCTGCGGCGACACCGACGTTCGCGCCCTCTACGTCATTCGGGTTGAGGCTGTTCGACCAGGACTCCCGAGAACCGACCGTGCACCACCGTGTACGTCGCGTCCGTTGAGAGCGCCGGCCACGGGTTGTAGAGCACGTACTCGACGAATCGCCCGCTCGGGAGCCGCAGCGAATACCCAGCCCGCCGTGACTTGAGCGGCTTCGCACCACGCGCCAAGATCGCCTGGCCCAGCACCGCGTCCGCCACCCCGAGGCTCGCCGCCCAGGCCACCGATGCTGCTGCGACCATGAGCAACAGCGCTCCACTTCCCCGCGCGAGCAGCGGCCAATGCCACTTGCTCCACGCCACCCCCGCCAACCCCACGAACACCGCGCTGAACGAGAGCAGCAGCAGCGCCTTCAGTGCCAACGCGAGGCGAAAGCGCGCCGAGATGCGCGTCATCGCTGCGCGACCTCGGTCGGATCGCGGCCACTGAAGGAGTCCGCG
>JANLPS010000178.1:0-7210 GCA_031367385.1 Archangium sp.
CCAAAATGCGCGCGCAACGAGTGCCTGCATCTGAAAAAAATTCGAGGCGTCTGTATCGGCGAGGCACATGAGTGCCTCGCCGATTCGACGTTCGATGCTTCAAGGCGAAATCAGGGCCGCCGCGACGGCCGTGGTCGATGACATTGTGCGGGCGCTGCTGGAGTGGTTTGAGCGGGGCACCGGTGGCCCAGCGCTGGCGTCGGTGGCTCTGGTTTTTGCGACGGTTTCGATCCGTCGAGAGCTTGAGCTCAACTTCGGGGCCATTCTTCAAAAAGTGATCGATTCCTCGGCAACGGCCCCCATGGCGACGACCTGGGCCGGGAGCCTGGGGTACGCACTTGCGCTTCAGAGCTCTTTGCGGCTGCTGGGCATCGATGAAGATGTGTGCGCACCGCTCGACGCTGGGCTCGACGCGACCCTCGCCGAGAATGCGGGGCCTGTGACTGACCTGATCGACGGTGCCACCGGCAGACTCGCCTACCTCCTGGAGCGACCCGTCACGCCGCAGACTGAGCGGAGCCGGCGCTTCTTGTTGAACCAACTCGGAGCAAGTGCTCCACGTGACCCACGCGCGCCCGACCTGGGAGTCGCTCATGGTGCCGCCGGCGTCATCTTGGTTCTGGCTTCGGTGATTGACCGCGGCTGGGGCGAATCACGAGACGTAGCCCTGTTGACACGAACGGTTGAGATACTGCTGTCCTTCGAAGACCCCTCGCTGGCACCCTTTCGATTTCCATTCGTTGGTCGGGGGTCAGAGAGCCGGCTGGCGTGGTGCTACGGCGACTTGGGCATCTCGGTGGCGCTGCTCTACGCCGCGCGGGTGTTGGGGCGCCATCAGTGGGAAGCCACCGCCCGTCGGCTCGCCGAAAGCGCCGCGGCGGTACCAGTCGACTTGAGCCGGGTGAATGAAGCGACGCTTTGCCACGGGGCGGTCGGAGTGGGCACCCTGCTGTCGTGGCTAGCCGAGGAGCTCGACTCGCCGACGATTCGCGCATCAGCGATTGAGTGGTTCGAGCGCGTTTCGAGATTTCGCCGTAAAGAAGGCCGCTTCGCCGGGTTTCAATTTAACCGCGGCGGCGTGTGGGAAGACGCAGTCACGATACTCGAGGGCGCGGCGGGCGTCGCTTTGGGCCTCGAAGCGGCCTGCCACGTGGAGCGCCCTGAGTGGCAGCGGTACGTGCTTTTGCTGCCCATACCGCGCTAAGCTCCTATTTCGGACCGCGCCGCTTGAGCACCGCCTGCCGCATCAGGTGCGCCTTCACCCGGGCGACCAGCTCGACGTTCTCATAGGGCTTGCGCAAGAAATCATCGGCGCCCACCTCGAGCCCCTGGGCCCGCTCTTCGACCGAGCACGCGGCGGAGAGAAACAAGATGGGGGTCGTCGCCAGATGCGGCTGCTGTCGAATGCGTTTGCACAGCTCGAAGCCGTCCATCTCCGGCATTCGCACGTCGAGCAAGATGAGCGCGGGCGTCAGCTCTTCGAGAATGCCGAGCGCCTCTTCGCCCGACGAGGCGCCGACCACCCGAAACCCCTCTGGCACCAAGAAGCTCTCGACCAGCATTCGCCCCACACGCGAGTCATCGACCGCCAGCACGCTCGGGTGCAGCTCGGCCCAGGTCAGCGACTCGGTGACCTCGATGCTGCCCGAGCTGTTCTCGCCGGGCAGCGTGCTGCTGACGGTGACACTCGCGTGCCGGGGCCCGAACAAATCTGACGCCGCGTCGACCACCCGCCCGGTGTCTTCTTGCGCCGCCACCTCGAGCAGGTGCCGGGTGCGCTTGATGTTGGTCGCGAAGAGCTCACGCATCAGCGACGCGCGGCCCTCTTCATCGAACAGCTCGGCACCACAGGCCGCCTCGATCGCGTCGGCCATCTGCTTGCCATGCTCCCACCGGTAGGCGACCTCGCGGTTGAGCGCCTTCATCACCACGAACGAGAGCTCTTCGGGTATCTCGGGCGAAATCTGGTGCGGCGGAGTGATGTCGGTGTTGAGCAGCTTGTAGACGAAGGTCGCGTCTTCGGCGGCGTTGAACAACCGCTGCCCCGTGAGCAGCTCGTACAGCACCACCCCGGCCGCGAAGAGGTCACTGCGCCCGTCGAGCGGCTCTCCGCGCACCTGCTCGGGTGACATGTAGCCCCAGCTGCCCTTGCGCTTGTCGACGTCGGTCTGCTCGAGGCTGCCGCGCGCTTTGCAGATGCCGAAGTCGATGACCTTGCTCGCGCCCGAATAGGTCTCCATCACGTTGCGCGGTGAGATGTCGCGGTGAATTACCGGCAACGCCGTGCCCGACGAGCTGACGAAGTGGTGCGCGTAGTGCAGCGCAAGGCACAGGTCTCTGACCGCGGCGCACGAGAAGCCCATCGGCAGGCGGCGGTCGTGATCTTTCGCGGCGCGCTGCACGTGGGCCAAGTCTTGACCCTCGATGAACTCCAACACCAGGTGCAACGAGTCGTCGTCTCGGCCCAGGTCGTACACCTGCGCGATGTTGGCGTGCGACATCATCGCCGTGACCCGCGCCTCATCGAGAAACATGCGGCGAAAGTCTTCGTTGGTGCGCAGGTTCGGCAAGATGCGCTTCACCGCCACGTACTTGCGAAACCCGCCGGGCCCGGTGACGAAGGCGAGAAAGAGCTCGGCCATGCCGCCGATCGCCAGGCGGGTCAGCACCTCGTACTTTCCAATGCGTGAGCCCTGCGCTTCGGCCATGGCGAGTCTCTTACTTCAACAGCGGCGTGGGTCGGTGTGAGCGCGGCGAAGGTGTCACTTGCGGGCGACGCGGTACTGAATCACCAGCGCGGTCATCTCGTCACTGAGGGTCTTCATGTTCTTCGAGGCCTGCTCGAGCTGCCGAATACCGCTCGCGCTCTCGTTGACGGTGCGGTCGATCTCTTTCATCGCCTGCCAGATTTGATCGACGCCCGCGGCCTGTTGGCGGCTCGAGGCGGCGATCTGCTTGGCGGCGGTCGACGACTGGTTGATCGCTCCGTCGAGGGTGGTGATGCTCTTGCCGGCCTTGAGCGAGAGCTCGAGCCCGGTCTGGGCGCGGCGAGTGCCCTCTTCGATCAGCCCCATCGTCTCGCGCGAGGCCCGCTCGATGTCTTGCAGAATGGTGCGCACCTGCGCGGTGAAGTCTTTCGAGCGCTCTGCCAGGCTGCGAACCTCGCGGGCCACCACGCCGAAGCCTCGGCCCTGATCACCCGCGCGAGCTGCTTCAATCGCCGCGTTGAGCGCCAGAACGTTCGACTGCTCGGCGAGGTCATTGACCGAGTCGATGATCACGCCAATCTGGGTGGTGCGCTCGACCAGCCCGACGATGCTCTTCGAGGTCGCGTGCACCTGCTCGCGAATGCGCTCCATTGAGCTGACGCTCTCTTTGACCGCGGTGGTACCGATCGAGGTCGACTCCTCGGTCTTCTGGGCCAGGTCAATCACCGCCTGCGCGCGCTCAGCGGCCTGGTTGAAGGTCTCGCGGAGCTCGGCGACCGTGGCGCCGGTCTCGGCCACCGATGAGGCCTGCCGCGACGCCGCCTGGCTCTGCTGAGAGCTCGACGAGAGCACCTCGCCCGAGGCCCGGGCCAGCGATTCGGAGGCGCCCTGCATGCGGCCGACGACCTCTGAGGTGCGGCGAATCATTTGATCGAGGCTGCGGCTGAGCTGACCTATCTCATCGACGCCGGTCTCGCCGTCGAACTGGGTCAGGTCACCACTCGCGACCTGCGCCGCGATCGCGCCGATGCGGTTCACCCGCTGCGCGATGCGATTGAAGTACACGATGAACACCAGCAGCAGCACGCCCGCGGTGAGCAGAATCGTCCACCAGGTTTGGCGCTGGAGCTGCTCTCGGGGCGCGTCGGGCGCGAGCGAGAGCACCACCTTGCCCAGCACGGTGCCCTTCTCGTCTCCGCCGCCGAGCAGCTCGCTCTCGCCGCCGTCTTGCTTGCGAATCTCTTGAATGAAGATGAGCGAGCCGTCGGCCGCTTTGGCGACCCGAAGCCCGGGGCGAACCTGCTCTCCGTCGGGCAGGGCGCTGACTCGATCTGCCAGCGAAATCGACTGGCTTCGCGCGCCAGTGGCGCCAGCGAGCACCTTGTTGTTCGCGGTCAAGAAGGCGATGAACCGAACGTCGACGTCGCCCTCGGCCAGGCTCTTGGCGAGGGCATCGGCCTGCTGACCATTCTTGAGCGCCAGGGCCAGGCGCAGCTCTTGATGCTGGGCCAGCACGGTCACCACGGTGTCGCCGCGGCGGCGCAGCTGCTCGTCGAGTGTTCGTTCGAACGAGGGTGAAAACAGGGTGAAGGCCAACGCCGCGGCCACCACCACCGAGATCAGCAGCGTGAGCAGCGCCCGAGCGGTCAACGTTCGGTACAGCGGTATCGCTTCGCGTTCAGCCATGGTGACCAGAGTCCTTTTTGTTACTTCAAGACCTGCGAGGCCTGGGTTTCAGCCGCCGGGGTCGGTTTGATGTTGAGGGTCTCCGCCGTCTTCAAGTTGAGAATGAGCTTGCCCGGGGCCCAGGTCGGCGCAGGCACCGGTAACCGGTGACCCTCGGGCCGGCTGTTGATTTCGGCCGCCAGCCGCCCCGCGCGGCGCCCCGACTCGGCGAAGTCGGTGACCAACGCGGCCAGCGCCCCCGACTGGGCCATCGAGTCGAGAAAGCCGATCACCGGCTTCGAGCGCTCGGCCGAAGCGGTGAGAAAGAACAGCACCAGGTCTTTGGGAAAGAGCTTGGGGTCGGGGGGCAACCACAGCGCCTGCGAGACCTGGAGCATCACCTTGCTGGCATCGCGGGCCTCTTGCGGGCTGGCGGCGGTTCGCAGCACCAGCGTCACCCCGGCCGCGTTCGACGCGCGCAGGGCTTCGCTTGCGAACCACTCCGAGGCAGCCGGGTTGTAGATCATGCCGATGCGCTTGGCCCCCGGTGCGACCTCTTGCAGCATCGCCACCGAGACCAGCGGGTCTGGCTCGAAGGGCACGCCGGTGATGTTCTCTTTGAGCTGTTCACGGGTGACCCCCAGCGCGAGGCAAAAGACGATCGGCGACTTGGGCACCTTCTCGACGGCCAGTTGAAACGCTCTCTGCCCGATGGCGATCACCACCGTGGCCTCGCTCAGCTTGCCCAGCGCGGCCGCGTCAGCGACGTCGACCTCGAGCGAGGGCAGCAACGCCTGCGCCGCGGTCGCTGCTTCACGAAATTGGCCGACCTTGGGCTCGAACAAAATGACTGGCCCCGCTGCGTGCGCCGCCGCGCCCACGACGAGCCCCGCCACCAGCATGCGCTTGTTCATGTCGACCTCCCCGCCGCCAACTGGTTCAGATACGGCCCGATCGCCTCGAGCGGCAGCTCTTCGGCCACCGCTCCACGTTCGCGTGCGACGCGCGGCATGCCGTAGACCAGCGAGGTTGCCTCATTCTGGGCAATCGTCAAATGCCCGAGCCTGCGCAGCGAGAGCAGCCCGTTCGCGCCATCGGCGCCCATGCCGGTCAGCAACACTGCCACCACGCCAGGGCCGCGACCGAACGCAGCACATGACTCGAAGAGCCGATCGACGTTGGGAGAAGCCGACTCGCTCGGCGCCGCGGGGTGTGCCGTCACGTGGGTGGGTGTCACCGTGAGGTCGCAGCCGTCGGCCGGCAGGTACACCGAGCGGGGGGCCAGGTTCACCGTGCCGCTGACGATGTGCACGCGCAGGTGCGAGACCTCGTCGAGCCAGCGGGCCAGCCCGGCGGTGAAGCCATGCGCGATGTGCTGAGCGATGACCACCGGGGTCGAGAAGGTCGGGTTCAACTGGCCCAGCAGCTGCGCGATGGCCGGAGGCCCACCGGTCGAGGCCCCGATCGCCACCAGCTTGACCGGCGTGCTGACCCGGTTGACGCGGCGCCGAACCACCTTGAGCGTCGCCATCGCCCTCAGGGTGGCCACGAACTTCTGCCGTACCTCGAGATCATGGGCGTCGCGCGGCTTCGAGAGCACGTCGACCGCGCCCGCCGAGAGCGCTTCGAAGATCACCTTCTGCGCCTTTGAATCGACCAGGCTCGAGACCACCACCACCGGCGTCGGGCACCGCTCCATGATTTCACGGGTCGCGCCGAGGCCGTCCATCCCCGCGAGCATCACGTCCATCAGCACCAGGTCGGGGGCGAGCTGCTCGACCAGGGTGACGGCTTTTTCACCTTCGCTGGCCACGCCCACCACCGAGAAATCGCCAGCGGCTTCGAGAATCGATTGGAGCAGTGTGCGAAAGGTGGGGCTGTCGTCGACCAGCACGGTTCGAATCACGTGCCACCCACCAGTCGCTTGGCGATCGAGACCAGCTCGCCGCGTTGGTACGATTGTTTGGTGACGTACGCCGTCACGCCGGCCTCTTCTGCGCGCTTGCGGTCTTCAGCGGTGTCGAGGCTCGAGATCAAGATCACGGGGATGTGGGCCAAGGTGCGGTCGGCGCGTATCTTTCGGGTGAACGCCAGGCCGTCGAGGCGAGGCATGCGCACGTCGCTCACAATCAGGTCGGCGCCCTGCTCTCGCACCAGGCGAAATGCCTCTTCGCCGTCTGGGGCCGTCTTCACCGCGAACCCGGCCGCCTCGAGCACTTGGCGATGCAGCGTGCGGGTGGTCAGCGAGTCGTCGCAGACGATCACCCGCGGCCGAACCAGCGGAGACTTGGTGACCGCCGAGCCGCTGTTGCTCCCGGCCTGCGGTGACATCTCGATCAACGCTCGGGCCGACAACACGAAGGCCAGCTGCCCATCACCCAGCTGCGTGGCCGCGCTCAACCCCGGCAGCTTCGCGAGCTCAGGGGGTATCGGGCGGAGCACCACGTCTCGCTCGCCCCAGATCGAATCAACCGCGAGCGCGAGCCAGCGATCATTCACGTTGAGCACCACCACCGGCACCGTCGCGCGAGCGTGGGGCGCCTCGGTCAGCCCCAGCAGCGCCGCCAGCGAGCGAACCGGCATCACCAGGCCGCCGATCTCGACCGTGCGCAACCCATTGGCCACCGGCGCGAGCATCGACGAAGACACGCTCCCCAGGGGCAGCGCCAGCCGATGACCGCCCGCCTCGACCACCAGCGCCTGGGCCGAGGCCACTGAGAGCGGCACGTCGAGCAAGAACTGGGTGCCCTTGCCGGCAATCGACTCGAGGCGCACCGAGCCGCCGATGCGGGTCAGGTTGTCGCGCACCACGTTGAGCCCGACGCCGCGGCCGCTGG
>JANLPS010000179.1:0-25227 GCA_031367385.1 Archangium sp.
CCGTCGATGACCGCGTCGAACGCTTCGGTCGCCAGCACCGCGAGCACCAGCTGCCCGAGCCGGCACTTCGGAGTGGCGCCCAACGTCTGGTGCACCTGCTCGAGGTTCTTCTCGATGGTCTTGAAGTAAGGCTCGAACCTCGCCGCCGCCGCGTAGTGCCGCACGGCCTCTCGGTAGAAGTGAAGCTGCGCGTACGCGCCAGCGATGATGTTCAGGCACGACGCGCTCACTAAAGGGTGCCGCGACATCAGCTCGCGCGCCTGCACAATGGCCCGTACGAACTTCTTCTCGTCGAGCAGCGCGGTGGTCTGCTGCAGCGCCTCCACCACCGAGCCGTGCGAGCCGGTCTCGAAGCGGTGCGCCTGCTCCGAGTCGAGGGCCCCCCGAAATGCCGCCAAGTCAGGCAGTGGCGCGCTGACCGCCGGGTCGGTGACCCGCTGCGCGATGCTCCTCGCGGCTTCGGCGAAATCAGTGCTCGAGGTGACTTGAAAGAGCCCGCTCAGGTAGGCCATGCCTGCGTTCTACCATTGCGCGGCGCAGATTCAGTACTGGCGATAGCGGGCGGCCAGCAGCGCACACACCAACGCATACGACAGTGCGGTGTTCGCGAAGAGCAGCGTGAGCGCGACCGATTTCACCGAGTTCAGGCGCTGCTCGACAAACGACGCCACGAAAAGCGCGGCGAACACCACGGGCCAAAGCCACGCCGGGCTCAGCGCGTACTCGAGGTACAGCACTGAAAGCCGGTGAAACCCGCTCGGCTCCCGGCCCTCGTCAAGCCCGGGGAGCACCCGCGCCACCACGCTCCACACGAAGACCGACATCGCGAACAACGGCACGTACGCCAATCGCCATCGCCAAAGTCCCATGCGGCTGAGCCACAGCATGGGGCGCGCCACCTCATTCTCAGAGCAGCGCGCGCTGCAGCGCCGGTTTTCTCACTGCCAGAGTGGCAACTGCCCACTCGAGTTTTGAGAATTTGGCACTGGGCGAAACGCCGAGCCGACTCCCTTCGATAACTCGCCATGTCCTCCATTGCCGATGTGAAAACCGCCCTCCGCACCCTTCGAGCCGACGCCAATCTGTACGTCGAAAAAACTGAAGCGGCGCAGGCCGAAGTGAAGGCCGACCCGTCTCTCAAGAACATCAAGCGCGCGGCCTCGGCGCTCAAAGACGCCTTCTACGTCGACGGCGCCGAGGTGATCGGGGTCGCCGAGACGCTCGGCCTTCGCTACGGCGTCTCGCCGTACGAGTTCAAAGTGAACGACTGGGTGACCCGCGGCTCGCGCCTGTCATCGCCCAACGGCTACGCCGGCCTGGTCGACCAGGGCTTCAAGAGCATCGTCGACCTCACCCTCGAAGGTACCGGCGACGCGGTCTACGGCAGGGCCGCCGGCCTGCGCACCCTCAACGTGAAGATCCTCGACAATGCCGCGCCTACCAGCGCCCAGCTGGTCGAGTTTCTCGACTACGTGACCACCCCCGCGAATCAGCCCGCCTACGTGCACTGCGAGCAGGGCAAGGGCCGCACCGGAGTCGCCGTCGCCGCCTACCGCATGGCCGTCGAAGGCCAGAGCATCGAAGCGGCCCTCGAGGAGGCCAAACGTTTCGGCACCAAGCTCCCAAACCAGCTCGAGGCCATCAAGGCCTTCGGTGCCGAGCTCGCCGCGGGCGCGGTGCCTGGCTACCCGAAGGTCAAGGCCGACTAAGCCCACCAGGCCTGATGGGTGTCGCCTCGCCCGACGGCCTGCGCTATGTGCTTCTGCCATGGCGAAGGCGGCGAAAAAGGCGACCATCGACATCGAAGCCGGCAAGCCCGCCAATTCGTACCTGGCGGCCGCCTACCACAGCTTCGAACATGGCGATGAGGTGCGCACGCGGGCGTTCGCGCAGCAGGTGCTCGACGGGCACGCGACTCCGGCCGACCCTGAGGCTGCGAAGTACCTCTCGGCGCTGCTCTCGACGCCCGCCCACCCGGTCAAAGACCTGCCCGAAGACGTCGCCGCCGAGCTCATTTCTCGCACCAAGGTGCCGCTCAAGCCCTTCGCGTTCACGTTGCTGGCCTCGGGTGTCTTCGTGCTGCTGCTCACGCTCGCCCTGACGCGGTACGGGGCCTAGCGCGAGTGGAGACGCTGCAGCGAGCCTTCGAGCCGTACCGCCACTACGACCCGCTGGGGTGGGTCGGGTTGTTTCGCTATTTGCCAGTGTGGGCGGGCCTCATCGCCATGGTGCTGGGCGCCCTGATGATGCTCTTTGGCGGCGGCAAGCTGTTTCGGGTGGTCGCCGCCCCGCTCGGCGCGTTGATCGGCATGATCTGGGTGCCCACGGTCGTCGGCCGCTTGGGCATCTCAGCGCCGGCGCCGCAGGTGACCCTCGCGGCGGCCATCACCCTGGCCCTGGTCGGCGTGCTCTTCCCCCCCGGGGTGGTGTTCTTCGCGTTCGGCATGCCGATCGGGCTCATCGCCGCCCAACTGGTGGGACCCACCGATTGGCTGTTGGCGTTCTTGCCCGGCTTCATCATCGGAGGCGCCGTCGGCATCGTGCTCCACACCGTCGTCAGCTCGATTCTCTCGGCAGCGGTGGGTGCATGGGCGCTGGTGCTGGGCCTGCTCGCGGTGCTCAACCCCTTCGTCGGCTCGGTCGGCACGCTGGCGCAGACACCGGTGGTGGTCTTCGCGATCACCGCCTGCTTCGCGGTCGCGGGGGCGGCGTATCAATTGTTGCTGCGCGGGCCTCCTGAAGAGCTCGAGAAGCACAAGCGCGAGCGCCAGCTGCTGCGCAAGAAGCTCAAAGAAGATCGCGCGCTCGAGAAGCGCTGGTCGAACTACACCAAAAACTCGAAGAAGAAGGGCGGCTGAAGGCGATGTCGCTGCGCTTGAGCCGACGTGCCGCGCTCGCCGCCGCGCTGGGGCTGCCGCTCTCGGCGCGTGCGTTTGGTGACAACGCCCGCTTCGTGCCCGCGGTGATTCAGCACGCCGGCAAGTGGGACACCCGCATCTCGGGCCTGCGCCGCCTCGCGTGGGACCTGCAGCGTCGCACCTCGATCGAAGTGCTGCTCGACGTGCGCCCGATGCCGCTCGAGAACCCGAAGCTGTTCGAGCAACCCTTTCTCTATTTGTCGTGCGATGGGCCCCTGCCGCCCTTCAAACAAGCCGAGGTCGAGGCCCTGCGCCGCTATTTGACCTACGGCGGGTTTCTCTTCGTCGACGCCGTCGATCTCTCAGATGCGTCGGGCTTCGACAGCTCGTTTCGCCACGAGCTGAGCCGGGTGCTGCCGCAGAGCCCGCTCGAGCCGTTGCCGATGTCGCACGTGGTGTTCAAGAGCTTCTTTCTGCTCGACGCGGCTCCGGGGCGGGCGCTCAACAAGCCGAACCTCGAGGCGGCGTTGCTCAACAAGCGCTCGGCGGTGATGTACTCACAGAACGACGTCATCGGCGCGCTCAACCGCGACGAGTCGGGCACGTACGAATACGACGCGATGCCGGGTGGTGAGCGGCAACGTGAGCTCGCCGCGCGCATGGCCATCAACATCGTGATGTACGCGATGTGCCTCGACTACAAAGACGACGCGGTGCACTTGCCTCTGATCATGAACCGGAGACGGTAGAGTGGAGTCGCAAGCCGTCGACACCTGGAAGGTCGTCAGCCTCTCGCCCCTGCCGGTGTGGGCGTTGATGCTGCTGGTGGTCGCGCTGGTGCTCGGCGTGGTGCTCGCGGCGTGGGGCGTTCGCAAAGAGCCCTCGCGGGTGCGGCGCGGGCTGCTCTGGGCGCTGCGCCTGGCTGCCGGCGTGGTCGCGGTGATCTTCTTGCTCGAGCCCGGCGTGCGGCGCATGCAGGTCGCGAAGGTGAAGAACCGCGTCGCCGTGCTGGTCGACCGCTCGGCGTCGATGTCGTTTCCCACCACGCCGGGGGGGCCGAGCCGCAGCCAGAGCGTCGCCGACGCGCTCGACGCCCTCGCACCGCAGATCGACGCCCTCAAAGATCGATATTCTTTCGACTTTTTCGGAGTCGACCCGGAGCTCGCCCCCATCTCGGTCGAGACGATTCGCGCTCAACCGCCCACCGCCGGGCGCACCGATTTGCTCTCGGTGATTCGCGCCCTCAAGGCCGAAGAGAGCGCCTCGACCCGCAAGTTGGCGGGGGTGCTCTGGCTCAGCGATGGCGCCGACAACACCGACCTGGCGCAAGGCATCACGCCGCGGGCCAAGGCCGGCCTCAAAGACCTGGGAGTGCCGGTCTCGACCGTCGCGGTGGGGCAGGGCGGGCTCAAAGACCTCGCCATCGACGCAGTGCGGGTCGACGACTTCGCGTTCGTTCGAAACTCCGTCACCGCCGAGGTCGAGGTGCACGCGCGCGGGTTCGGCGGCAAGTCGGTGCCGGTGGTGCTGCGCCGCGAAGGCCAGACCGTCGCCACCAAGAACGTGCAGTTCGTCGAAGACGAAGACACCCAGGTCGTGAAGTTCACCTTCACGCCTGACCAGACTGGGCGCTTCGTCTACACGGTGTCGATGCCCGTCTTCGCCGACGAGGCCGTGGCCGAGAACAACTCGCGCTCGTTTTCACTCAAGGTCATTCGAGACCGCGTGCGCGTCTTGCTGGTCGCCGGCCGCCCCACGTGGGACGAACGGTTTTTACGCGGGTTGCTTCGCCAAGACGCCAATGTCGATTTGATCAGCTTCTACATCTTGCGAAATACCAATGACGAATCGGGTGCGTATGACGAGCGCAGTGAGCTCTCGCTGATCCCCTTTCCCCACGAAGAGATTTTTCACACCAAGATCGCGACCTTCGATGTGATCATGATCATGAACTTCGGCAACGAAGATCGCGGCGTGGCGCTCACCGCCTATGACCGTGACTTGCGCGAATACGTGAACAACGGCGGTGCGCTGGCGTACGTCGGAGGCGATCGTTCATTCGGAGACTCGAGCGCCGCGGTCAACCCCTTCGCCGACGTCTTGCCGGTCGAGGCGGCGGGCAACGCTGACCTGAGCGTCTTTAGGCCCAGGCTGACCCCCGAGGGGCTGCGGCACCCGATCACCGCGCTGGTCACTGGCACCACCTCGACCTCCTCAGCGTGGGACGAGCTGCCCCCCTTGCCCGGCGCCAACATGACCCGCGCCAAGGCTGGAGCGACAGTGCTCCTCGATCACCCCTTCGCCGTCGTCGCGGGCAAGAGCGCTCCAGTGTTGGCGATCTGGGAGTACGGCCGGGGCCGCTCACTCGCGCTGATGACCGACTCGAGCTGGTACTGGGCCTTCACCTCGCACGTCAACGGAGCCCCCTCGCGCAGCTACGAGCGCTTCTGGAACAACGCGATTCGCTGGTTGGTTCGCGACCCCGAGCTGACCACCTTGGGCGTGACCGCCGACCCGCCCAGCG
This sequence comes from Archangium sp., assembly GCA_031367385.1. GTDB lineage: Bacteria > Myxococcota > Myxococcia > Myxococcales > Myxococcaceae > JAEUJT01. The sequence continues at coordinate 5,383 of JANLPS010000179.1, forward strand.
TCGAGCCCGGCAAGCCCGTCTCGATTTCGGTCGTCGCGCGCACGCCCGACTACCAGGCCGCGCCGGGAGCGTTGATCGAGATTGAGTTGCGCTCGGCCGATGACGGCAGGGTCGTCGGCTCGCAGCAGGTCATCGCCGGGTCTGATGGCACGATGCGAATCGAATTTCCGCCTCCGCCGCCCGGCGCGTACAAGATCGTCGGCAAAGCGTCGAAAGACGGGCGCTCGTTGGGCGAGAGCACCGACGCGGTCGCGGTTCGCGCAGTCGGCCCCGAGCTCGCAGATGCACGGGTCAATACGCAGTTGCTCAAAGACCTCGCGGCCGCTGCCAAGGGCACCTTCTTCGACAGCCCGGGCGCTATTTCATTGAACAAGGTACCGCTCAACGAGCCGCCCCTGGTCGAGGTCGGCCGCTCGAAAGACCAACCCCTGTGGGACCGGTGGTATTGGCTCGCGTTGATGGTCACCATCGTCGGGGCCGAGTGGGCCCTGCGACGGCGCTTCGGTTACATCTGAACGAGCATCAGGCCAGGCCGACGAACAGGTTCTGCACGTCGTCGTCTTGATCGAGCTCGTGCAGAAACGCCTCGACCTCTTCGCGCTCTTTGCCTTCGACCGCGACCGGGTTCTTCGCCTTCCACGCCAGTTGGTGCGACGTGATCGTCCACTTCTGGGCGGTCAGGGTCTTGGCCACCGAGTCGAGGTCGTGGGGCTCGGTATAGAACCGGGTGTGGCCCTCTTCAGCGGGCTCGAGATCTTGCGCACCGGCTTCAATCGCCGCGTTCTCGGGGTCGACACCGGCGGGCCCGACGCCTTCGATGACGCCGACGTGCTTGAAGTCCCACGCGACGGCGCTCAGCTGGCCTTTGCGAAAGATCGCGCGAATGTTCGTGGCGGTGCGGTTCTTGTTGTCGGTCAGGCACTCGACGATGACCGGCACCCGGTGAGGGGCAAACCCTTCGTAGACGACCGTGTCGAAGGTCGCTCCGTCGTCGAGCAGGCCGGCGCCCTTCTTGATCGCGCGCTCGAGCGTGTCTTTGGGCATCGAGGCTCGCTTGGCCTGCTCGATGACGACCCGCAGCTTCGAGTTCGTCTCGGGGTCAGCGCCACCCTTGGCAGCGACCATGATTTCTTTCGCGAGCTTGCCGAAGATTTTGCCCTTCGCTGCCGCTGCGTCGGTTCGTCCCTTGTGTTTCCACTGAGCGCCCATGTTGCCCGTCTACCGCAGCCAAAACGTGTGCGACACTGAAGAAAATGGCCAGCGATGACGCAATGCCCAAAAAGGGCTCAACGCTCTATCTCCAGGTTCTCATCGGCATTGCGCTCGGTATTTTGCTCGGGTGGGCCAAACCCGACTGGGGCATTGCCCTCAAGCCATTGGGTGACGGGTTCGTCAGGCTGATCAAGCTGTTGATCAGCCCGATTATTTTTACGACCGTCGTCGCCGGCATCTCGGGCATGGGCAACTTGAAAAAGGTGGGCCGGGTCGGGGCCAAGGCGTTGCTCTGGTTCGAGGCCATGACCACGCTCGCCCTGGCGCTCGGTTTCACCATGGTGCACCTCGTACGCCCCGGTGACGGCATTCACGCCAGGGTCGACGCGCTCGACACCTCGACGCTCGATAAAACGCTCGCTGGGCCCCACCCCAATGGCATCGTCGACCACCTGCTGGCGATGATCCCCGAGAGCTTCGTGGGGGCGTTCGTCAGCGGCGACGTGCTTCAGGTGCTGGTGCTCGCGGTGCTCACTGGCATCGCCGTCGCGGGGTTGGGCGAAAAAGCCAAGCCGATTACCTCGGCCCTCGACGCGATCGGCAGCGGCCTGTTCGCCATCGTCTCGGTGGTGATGCGGCTCGCACCGCTCGGCGCCTTCGGAGCAATGGCCTACACCATTGGCACTTATGGTCTCGGCACCCTCGGTCATTTGCTGGGTTTGATGCTCACCTTTTATGCGACAGCGTTGATCTTCGTGTTGGTGGTGCTGGGTACCGTGTTGCGAATCATCGGCTTGTCGATCTTTCAGTTACTGCGCTATCTCAAAGACGAGCTGGTGTTGGTGCTGGGCACCTCGTCGTCTGAATCGGCGTTGCCCCGCCTGATGACCAAGCTCGAAGACCTGGGCTGTGGCTCTGCGGTCGTGCGGCTGGTGGTGCCCACCGGCTACTCGTTCAACCTCGACGGCACGTGTATCTACCTCACCATGGCCGCCGGCTTCGTCGCGCAGGCGCTCGACGTGCCGCTCACCCTGATGCAGGAGCTCTCGCTGCTGGTGGTGCTGCTGCTCACCTCGAAGGGCGCCGCTGGAGTCACTGGCAGCGGCTTCATCACCCTCGCGGCGACGCTTCGCTCGACCGGCACCGTGCCCGTGGCCGGGCTCACCCTGCTGCTCGGCATCGATCGCTTCATGTCTGAAGCCCGGGCGCTCACCAATCTGGTTGGCAACGCGGTCGCGACCATCGTGGTTTCGAAATGGGAGAAAGAATTATCGCTCGATCAAGCCAAGCGGGTTTTGGCTGACCACCGCAATTCGAACACAAGAGTATAGCCGTGGTGCAATTCGTGATAGCAGCGCGGCATGTCTACCCTTGATACCCAAATTCGAAATCGTGTTGAGAGCTTCGTCGCCGAGCTCACGGGTCTGATTCGCCAGGCCGCGGTCGATGCGGCCGTCTCTGCCCTGAACGGCCAGCGTGGGGCGACGTATACCGGCGCGAAGCGTGGCCCGAAGCCGGGCGGTGGTGCTGCTGGCCGCAAAGGCACCCGCGTTCGCCGCACCGAGCAGCAGATTCAGAGCACGATGAAGAACGTGCTCGAGTTCATCAGCTCGAAGCCGGGCAGCCGGTCTGAAGACATTCGCAGCGGCCTGGGCTTGCCCGCGGCCACGATGGCCGATGCGCTCAAGCGGTTGATGGCCGACAAGAGCATCAAGTCGAAGGGCCAGCGCCGCGGCACGACCTACGCGAAGGCGTAACCGGTGGGCCAGCCGGGGCGTAAGCAGAGTCATGCTCGCTACGCTCCTTGCCGTGACGATGGCCCAAGCGCCGGTGGTGGTTGAGTTGTTCTCTTCGGAGGGCTGCTCGAGCTGCCCTCAAGCCGAGCGGGCCTTGGCCGCCCTCGAGGTGCCCGGTTTCGAGGTGCTCGCCCTCGAACGCCACGTCGACTATTGGAATTCGATTGGCTGGGTCGACCCGTTCTCGACCGCCGAAGCGACGCAAGCGCAGCAACGTGGAGACTCGCTGCGAGGGTGGGGCGTGTACACGCCTCAGCTGATCGTCGACGGGGCCAGCGCATTCTCGAGCGGAGCCAAGCTGCCCAAGGTGGTTGCCGCGGCGGCGAAGAAGCCCGTGCTGTCGGTCACGGCGACCCTCAAAGGCCGCGTCATCGAAGCGACCCTCACCGACCCGGTGAAGGCGGCGCGCATCGAGCTCTTTCTGGTCGAGGCCAAGCTGCTCAGCCACGTGACGAGCGGTGAAAACGCAGGCGAAACGTTGGCCCACGCGCCGGTGGTTCGAGCGACGCGGCTCGCGCAGAACGCGAAAGCCAGCTTCGAGCTCGACCCGAAATACAAAGTCGCGAACCTCGCCGTGGTGGCCGTGGCTCGCGACAGTGAAGCCGGCCCGATTACCGCGGCTGGCAGGGGGGCGCTGCGTGGTTCGACAAGCTCACCATGAGAGTTCTCGGCTCCCTGAGAGCCCCTGACCTGCCCCCCTCATGGTGAGCCTGTCGAACCACGAACCACGAACCACGAACCCTGAACCACGAACCAACTACCGCTCGCAGACCAAAGCATCGGCCTGCAGCGACTGCGCACGGGCGATGAGCTGATCGCGCGTATCAGCGGTGAGCGGCACGAGCACCCAGTGGCCGCTCTCCATCAGCGCCAGTGCGGTGTTCGCGTCGACGGTGCCTGACTTCAGCAACGAGTCGAGCTCAGCCCGCGCGATCGCCTGCTGCTGGGCCCCGAGCTTTTGAAACTGGGGGTTGTCATTGAGCGCATAGCTCGAGTTCGACAGCGGGTCATGCTCGTGAAACGGAAACTGGTCGCCCAGAATCACGACCAGCAGCGCCTGAATCGGGAACGTGGCGACGTCGATCACGAAGGTGAAGGGCAACAAGAACACACCGGTGGTCTTGCGGTCGACGTAGGTCGGGCGCCGGGTGCTGATGCCCAAGAACGCGCGATCGACCGCGCGCGAGAGCATGCAGCCAGTTGAAAGAAGTGACGTGGCAACGGCGAGAGCGACGACACGCAAGAGACGGCTGCGCATGAATTCTCCTTCGGCAGAAAACGAAAGACGGCTGCTGATTGTGGGAGCCGACCCGTCTCGGGATCAAGAGAATCGCCAACGAATCTGCTTTGCTACAGGGCTGTCTCTTTCGCAGCCGCCGATTCTTTGCTCGAGGCCGACTCCTTGGGCACCGCCAGAGTCTCACCCGTCGTCGTCTTCTCGGGCTTCACCTTGAGCTGGTAGCGCTCAGCCGCCGACTCGATGATGCGACCTATGAGCTGAGTGTACGACATGCCCCGCTCCTCGGCCGCCATCGCCAATTCGCTCTCTTTTTCGAGGTACGGGTTCGGGTTCACCTCGAGCACGTACGCCTGCCCGGTGGTCGAGATGCGAAAGTCGACGCGCGCGTAGTCGCGAATCTTGAGCGCCCGAAACGCCAGCAGGGCGCTCCGCTCGAGCCGCTGCTGCAGGTCGCGGTCGATGTTGGTCGCCATCACCAGGTGTGGGCTGTCGTCGGTCATCGCGCCGAACTTCACCTGGCGGTCTGACACCTTGGGTTGGCCGACCTCCCAGTTGCCCCAGTCGAGCTCGACCACCGGCAGAATTTCAGGCTTGGTGGGCGTACCGATCACGCCGACGTACACTTCACGACCCTCGATGAACTCTTCGGCGAGCGCCTCATCGTCGAAGGTGCGGCGAATGTCGCGAACCCGACGGGTCAGCTCCTCCCAATCGCTCACCACCGAGTGCCGGCCGATGCCGATCGACGCGTCGGTTCGAGCCGGCTTCACGATGAGAGGAAAAGTCATGCGCCCGAACGCTTCGAAGGTGTCGCCGTCGAAGGTCAAAAACTTCGGCGTCAGCACCTCGTGGTACTCGAGCAGCTGCTTGGTCAGAATCTTGTCTTGCGCCAGCAGCAACCCGGCGGTGCCTGAGCCGGTGAAGCGAATGCGCGCCATCTCCATCACCGCGGCGACGTTCACTTCGAGCCGGTAGTCATCGGCGAAGGTCTCGCAGACGTTGAACACCAGGTCGGCGCGGGCTTCTTCGAGCGCGTGCAGCAGGTCGAACACGCCGTTGTGAACGCCGACGGTGACCGGCGTATGACCCAGCTCGCCCAGCGCGTCACAGACGTGCGTGACAACAGGGTCCATCGGGTCACCCGACGGTTGGTAATGCATCACCGCGATTTTCAGTGGAGGGACCGTTGACGGCGCCATCGATTTCGAGACGTTACCGCGTTTTTTCTCAAATCGATCACAAACTTCATTCAACCAACGACTCACTCGATTTCGAAAAAACGATCGGTGTACAAAAAGTTCATCGCGAGCGCCGTCTGCAGCGCGGTGAGCTTGGTCATGTACTCGCGTGCCTTGTCGCGATGCACGGTGAGGTTCAACGCCGTCGTTCGCTCGAGCAGGTGATCGAGCACCGACTTCACCACGCCACGGCCGACACCCGAGTACTGCGCGACGGCGTGAATCAACGCCTGACGCTCGGCGCGAATCAGCGTGTCGGCGCGGGTGTTGCCGATGTCGGGCGCTTCGAACAACGTCGAGAGGTCTTGATCGAGGTGCTCGCCGATGTGCAGGTCGATCTTCTCTTCGAGCATGCGCTGCCGGTAGTGATCGAGCACCGTCTCTTCCATCTGGCCCACATCGAGGTCTCGCTCGGCCAGGTCGACCACCGGCGCCGCGCGGCCCAGCGCCTTCACGGTCTCTTCGACATAGTGCAGCTTCTTCGAGGCGCCCCAGGTCTTGTAGCGCTCTTGCCAGTCTGAGCCCGGCGTCAGCCAGACCGCGAAGGTCTCGGCGAAGTCTTCGTCAGGGTGCTTTTGCGCGTACCACCCCGAGATGTGCACCACGTACTTGCGGCTGAAGGGGTGCGGTTTGTAGGTCTCGAGGTACGGCTTCGAGTAATCGCCGAACAGCTTCTTCCACTCTTCGGTCTCGTAGAGCTTGTAGGCGTAACAGAACGCGTGCCCGGCCTCGTGGCGCAGGTACATCATCACCTCGCGCTCGCTCTCGGCCCCGCCGCCCAGCGTCTCTTCAATCGTCAGCAGGTTCGGGTCTGCCAGGTAGAACGGTATGCCGATGACCGGCACGCCCGACGGGCACCCCCACTGGTCTGACAAGTAGCATTCAGGGCGCAACGAGATGCCCTTCGCCTCGAGCTCTTCAGAGAGTTGGAGGATGAAGCGCTCCAACGGCGTGCCTTTGAGGTGCAGCTTCAGATCTTTGATGCGGGCTTGCATCAGCGCGGCGCTCGCGGGCGGCAAACCATCGCTGCCGACGAAGATCGGCTCGGGTGCTTTCTCGCGAAAAACGGGGCTGGCCAACGCGGTCGTCATACTTCTCCCTTAAGGTCGGCCGGACATTATCCGAGCGCGCCTTCAGGCATAGGGGTGTGCTCACTCTTTGTTAAGCCACTGAAACAACTCATTATTTGACCCTCTCCGACCAGGCTGCCTCTCAACTGCGGTTAGCTAACTCATTGAAATGACGATGTCGGTCAATGTGCACTTCGTGCTATCGGGCCAGCACCGTGAGCCTCGTCATCGCCTCCAAAATCTCGCTGTCGTACGGCAAGAAGGTGCTCTTCGACGAAGCGTCGTTCAGCATCGGTCCAACCGATCGCATTGGTCTGGTCGGCGCCAACGGCACCGGCAAGTCGACGATGCTCAAGATTCTCATGGGGCTGGTCACGCCCGACCACGGCACGCTGACGTTTCGCCGCAACGCGCGCGTCGGGTACCTGCCGCAAGATCTGCAGTCGCTGCCTGAGGGCGCGTTGGTCGAGTCGGTGATGAGCGCGGTGCCCGGGCGAGACACGCTCGACTCGCGCCTGGCCCAGACCGAAGCGCAACTCGGCGAAACCACTGACGAAGCCGAGCAGCTCGAGCTCGCGCAGACGTTGGCTGAGCTGCATGAAGAACGAGATCACTTCGACGAGCACTACGGCCGGCACCGCGCCGAGCGCATCTTGTTGGGCTTGGGCTTCACCCAGGCTGATTTCATCAAAGACGTCACCGCCTTCTCTGGCGGCTGGCGCATGCGTGGCGCGTTGGCGGGGCTGCTGCTGCAAGACCCCGACTTGCTGCTGCTCGATGAGCCGACCAACCACTTAGACCTCCCGACCCTCGCCTGGTTCGAGGGGTTCTTGCGCCGCTCGAAGAAGGCGTTGGTGCTGATCAGCCACGACCGAGACTTTTTGAACCGGCAAATCGACCGCGTGCTCTCGCTCGAGACCGACGGCGTGCGGTTGTGGACGGGCGACTTCGAAGACTACCGGCGCCAACGCGCCGAAGAGCTCGAGCGATTGATCGCTGCGAGTGAAAAACAGGCCATCAAGCGCGAGCAGCTGCAGACCTTCGTCAATCGCTTTCGGGCCAAGGCCAGCAAGGCGACCCAGGCCCAGTCGAAGCTCAAGCAGCTGCAGAAAATGGAGGTCATCGAGGTTCATCGCGAGCGCGACACCGTCGGCTTCCGCTTCCCCGAGGTGGCGGCGTCGGGGCGCGAGGTCGCGCAGTTCAAAGACGTTCGAAAAACGTACGGCCCGACGGTGGTGTACGAGCACATGAATGCCCTGCTGCTGCGCGGAGAACGCGTCGCGGTGGTCGGCCTCAACGGTGCTGGCAAGACCACGCTGCTCAAGCTGCTGGCCCGCGAAATCGAGCCCGAGGCAGGCACCATCTCGCTGGGGCACAACGTCACGCTGGGCTACTACGCCCAGCACCACGCCGAGACGCTCGACAAGTCGCACACCATTCTCGACGAGATGATGGAGCTCGTACCCGACAAGCCCCAGTCGTTCGTTCGCAGCGTGCTCGGCTCGTTTTTGTTCAGCGGCGATGACGTCGAGAAGCCCATCGGCGTGCTCTCGGGAGGTGAGCGCGCGCGGGTGGCCCTGGCCAAGCTGCTGCTCAAACCCTCGAACCTGCTCGTGATGGACGAGCCGACCAACCACCTCGACTTGGACTCGTCGGAGGCGCTGATTGAAGCGCTCGAGGGGTACAGCGGCACGCTGATCTTCGTCTCGCACAACCGCAGCTTCTTGAACTCCTTGGCCACCCACGTGTGGGACGTGCGCGACCACCAGATCGCCCCCTTCCCCGGCAACTTGGACGAATACCTCGTGCACCTGGAGCTCGAGGCCGCGCAGCGCGAGCGCGGTGAAGAGGCCGAGGTCGTGCCTGGCTCGTCTCCCTCGTCGCTCAAGAAGCTCAGTGAGAAAGACCGCCGACGAATCGAGGCTGAGACTCGGCAGGCCAAGAGCGCGAAGACGACTCCGTTGAAGAAGGAGATCGCCACCATCGAAAAGCGAATCGCCGAGCTCGAGTCGTCACAGAAAGAACGAGAAGCCCAGCTGGTCGACCCCGAGTTCGCGCAAGATTTTCCAAAAGCCCGACCCGTCATCGAGGCCCATCGACTGGCCTCAGAAGAGCTCGAACGGCTTCTGGCCCGGTGGGAAACCGCCAGTGCCGAGCTCGGTTCGCTCGAGCCTTAGCGCTTCGCGTTCTGCTGGCCTTGAAAGACGACCTTGTAGCCGAGCGACCGGCCGTAGTTGCCCGAGCCGAGGTTCGAGCCGCTGATGCCGTTGGAGCCGAGCTGACCGACCTGGGGCGCGGGGGCCGCCGCCGTGGGGGCCACCAGCAGCCGCTCCATCTTGGCTGAGCCCTCGTCGTACTGGCTCCTGGACTTGTCGGCGTCACGCGAAGCGATCGCGAGCATGGTGTCTGAAGACCACGTCGCGTCTTCTTCACCGCGCAGGCTGGCCACGCCGCCCTCATAGGCATTCAAGTTGAACAGCGCGATGGCGAAAGCCAAGCGGGCTCCGCGGCGATCAGTGCTGTCGGTGATGCCCTTGGCCCACTCACCACCCTTGGTGAGCAAGGCGATCGCCGCGTCGTCGCCTTGTGATTGGCCGACCTCTTCAGCGACACCCAACACGTACTGGCAGCGCTCACCGGTATCAGGCAGCGCCTCGAGCTCTTTCTGCGCGTCTTTCGCTGCGCTCTCGGCCATCGCGTTGCCCATCGACTTGCGCGCCAGCTGCGAGACGCTCACCCAGCCGCTGATTCGGGTGTACCCATCGAGCGCGGGGCCAACGTCATGCAACGTCTTGGTCGCCTGCTCGAGCACCGACAGAGCGTCTTCGGGGCTGTACCGCTGCTGCACCTGATCGGCGATGTTCAACTGCCGGGTCAGCCGCGCGTCGGGGTCTTTGATGAACCCCGCTTCGGTCGCCGCCAACACCGAGAGCTTGCGGCTGCGGTCATTGGTCACGTTCGGCGTCGACGAGACCTTCTTCCCCGCGCAATTGCTGAAAACCACACCGACACACATCAGTACCAGGGCGCTGCGAAGAAGGCGGAGCATGAATGGAGCCTCGAAAAGGGGTGGAACCATCACAAGACGCGCGGTCAGCGAATTCGATCTGCACTTTCTTCACGCCAAGCTGCGGGCGCCGGTCGATTCACCCAGGGTCACGGGCTGGCGGGGTGAGCCCAAGCTCACCAGCAGCACCAGCGCGGTGAGCAGCGAGACCAGGCCACCGATCTCGATGATTCGCACCGCTTCTCCCAAGCTGCCTTGCCAGATGATGGCCTGGTCGGCTGGGTCGGCGTGGGCGATGACTTCTTTCATCTGGTTCATGGTGTTCGCGAACATGGCGTAGCCCATGGCGTTCGCGCCGATCAGGCACGCAATCGCCGCGCGCAGGCTGCCGGCCGAGCGTGAATAACGCCAGGCCATCGCAGACCCCAGGCCGTACACCGCGATCGCGAAGGGAGGAAACCCGGCCCAGCCCGCCTCGGCCCAGCGCATCGCCAGCGGCTGCACGTCGAAGACCACGATGCAGGTGGAGATGCCCGAGATCGCCAGTGCACTGGCCGCTCCCATCATGCTGGCACGGCGTTTCTGCATCGCGGCGAGCCCGACCGCGGCCCCCGACAACAGGGTGAGCATCATGAGACCCAGCGTGGCGAATTCCGGCATGTGTGTGCTCCCGGCGGCTTGCGTGAGGCCGGCACAGACAGCACCTCGTTGGGCTGGTTCCCCCGCGGTACGCGATTCTCGGCCTGAGCGCCTACGGTATTTTCTTGATCAGCCCGGCCAGGGTCTCGGCTTCACCCGGCTCGATGCCCAGCAGCTTGGCCGCTGCGGCCAGTGTCTTGCCTCCGCGAAGCAAGACCCGCAGCCCGGCAGCCCGCTCGGCCTGATCGGCGTCGATGGTGCCACCGCTGACGTTGAAGCCTGCCCACGAGGCATTGGGCTTCGAGGTCGCGACCAACAAGGCGCGCGCCTGCAGCGGCGTCAGCGTTTCGTCGATCAACCGGCACTTCGCGAACAGGTTGGTGGCGTTCGGAGCGGCCATCGAGGTGCCTGACTCCAGCACCATGCCCCCGTCGGTCGAAGCCGACACCACAGCGTGGCCGCGCGCGGAGAGCTCGACCAGGGCCTTCGAATAGTTGCTCAAGTTCCACCGGTTGCCGTTGCCGTAGCTCGCGCCGACCACGGTCATGTTGGGCAGGTGCAGGCTCTCAGCGAGCGTGCGGGCCTCGCTCGGGCCAGCGGTGCCCAGCTCGTAGGTGTCATTGCCGGCGCCGAACACGAACAGGGTGTTCGGGTGCTTCTCGATCACCGCTGCGTACTTCTTGATTTCGTCAGGCGTCACGAAGAGCTCGATGCTCACGTTGACCACGCTCGCACCGCGGGCTCCGGCTTTCTCGAGTGCTTCGAGCACCGGCATCGGGTGAGCCGTCGACGGCGCGGGCGTCGGCGCGGTGCCTTCTTGCTCGCCCTTCGAAGGGAGCGGCACGGCGAAGAATTCACCCTCGATGCGCGAGGTGCCGCGCGTGGCGATGCCTGCGACGTGGGTGCCGTGGTGTTGGCCTTCGGTGCGCTCGTCGGGGGTGAATGAACCGATGGCCGAGCCGATGGCAACGCCCTCTGCCGCCGCGGCCGAATGGGCGTCGACGTTGTCGTCGAGCAGGTCGTTCGCCACGAAGCCGCCGTCGACGACCGCGATTTTCACGCGCTCACCGTGCGTCTTGCCGACCGCGACCATGACCTTCTCGAAGGTGGCATCGAGCTCGGCGACGTTGCCTTCACGAAAGAGCTGAACGTCGGTCGTCGGTACCGATTCAACGCCGTGCTCGTAGCTGCGGGCGGTGACCGCGTAGCCTTTGCGCTTCAGCAGCTCGGCGGCCTCGGTGCCGGCGCTCGGGTCGAACGAGAATTGTTTGTCGGCATACGCCTCGAGCAGCCGCACGTGGGCAGCGTGGCCTTCGGGCAACCCGGAGAGCGCGGGAGCGACCGTGGCCCACTCGGTGGTGGTGACCTTCTTGTCGCTGAGCACCCGGGTCAACGCTTCAAGGGCCTTGGTATCGGCGCTCGCGGCGCCCGCCGAAGGTGGCACCGCGGGTCGTGGCTTGGGGGGCGGGCGCTTGATCGAGGGCACCCGTGCCGCGTACTCCGTGGCTTCGGCCGGCGAAAGGGGCCGCTGGGCGTTGAGAGGGTCGCCGCGCGCCAAGAGCCCGAAATGAGGGGTGAATGGCCACGCGGGCGTTGACCAGCACGACCGCGCGGCACCGAGCCCCGGCGGCGCGGCCCACCGCTGCCGGTGTGAGGGGTGCAGACGCCCGCCTCTGAATCGAAGGTGTAGAGCGTGTCGCCATCGTCCCCCCCGACGACGGGCTTTCGCTTCGAGTCGGAGGTCACGCCAGGGCTGCTGGCGTTGACCAGGTCGCTGCATCGTTGCCGAGCGCGAGCTGGTCGTTCTGGTCAGGCAGCGCTATCGGCGTCGTCGGCATCGGGAACGCCTTGCCGCGCGCGACCCGCTCTGAGGTCACCTCAATGTGCACATCGGGCGCATTGACCTCGAAGCGTGCGGTTGCGGCCGAAACCAGACGAACGCCGCGAACCCTGCTGCGACCACGAACACGGCCCGCACGACGAGGCCGCTCTTCGCATCGCACGTACGCGCCAGCACGTCGCAAACGCGCGTGAGCCGTTTGAGCCCGCTGGCAGCTCTGGTGAGATTCAGACATACGCTGTGGTGGGAGGCGCACGCATGTTGAGTTTCGCCATGATGATGATGTTGGCGCAGGCCGACGCAGGCTCGAAGGCGGTGCGGGTCGAGCGGCCGGCCGCGCCCGAATGCATCTCGGCCAGCGGGGTTCGGGTGTGCGGGTACCACTGCTTGAACTTGGCCTCGGGCTCGATCTGCGCGCAGACGCCCGACGGCATTTGCCAGCGTGGAGAAGCCGATCAAGCGCGCTGCTTCGACCCTCCGCTGTGGGTCAAGCAAGTCTACGGCGACAAGCTGCCGGCCGCGCAGTGCGTCAGCCACGGCATGAACATGGCCTGCGGGTACAACTGCGCCAAAGACGCTGACGGCGTGGCCTGCGCGTCGACTCCGGTCGGCGTGTGCGTCGCCAACTGGGGTCGGGCGATCTGCGCCGACCCGCCGGCCGAGGTGTATGGCGTGTACGGCCTCAAGGCGCCTCCACCGACTTGCATGGCCCGTGGCGGGTTGCTGGCCTGTGGCTACAACTGCACCGTCGGCGGCGGGTCGAACATGGGGTGCAGCCGCACGCCCTTCGGCACCTGCGCCGAGAAGGGCGGAGGCGTGACCTGCTTCGACCCCGACCGCTACGTCATCTGCGCGAAGGGCACCTCGACGCCCAAGCCCCAGTGCTTGTACGAGTCGGGCGCCTACACCTGCGGGTACGCGTGCAAGATCGCTTACGGCATCGCGGGCTGCGCCAAGACCCCCGACGGCACTTGCAATGACGAGGGGTACGGCAAGCCGGTGTGCTTCGACCCTCCAGTGCGCGGTGGCGATGAGAAGTGCGTCGAGCTAATCGGCTTCAAATGAAGAAGACGCCGCAGCGGCCCAACAAGCCTCGAGCCGTGAAGTCGCAATCGACCAAGCCCTTGGCCTCGGCCTCGGCCACGCTCGACGATTTCTGGGAGCTGGTCTCGACGCCCGATGGCTTCAAAGCCGCGCTCGAGGCGCTCGATGACGACGCGCTGCTCGAGGCGCACGTCGAGTTTCATCAGGCGATGACCCGGGCCTTCGACGCGGTGCTCTGGAGCGCCGCCGAGCTGATGCACCGAGGCTGTACCGCCGAGCAATTCACCGCCTTTCGCGCGGGGTTGATTGGCCTTGGCCGCGAGACCTTCGAGGCTGCGCTGCGAGAGCCCGATTCATTGGCCGATGTGCCGCACGTCGAATCGGTGACCGCGACCGGGCCTCGTCACGGCTTGCCGGCCGAGGTCGCCAAGGCCCGCGGGCTGACGGTCGAGAAAGTGCACGGGCCGAAGAAGCCGACCCGAGACCGGGTGCGCGACGACGAGCTCGAGATTCGCTTTCCCGCGATCGCCGAGCGTTTCGGCCGCTCACGGTGAGACGTCAGGTCTGGGCAGGTCGGGCCAGGTGCCCCAGTCGAAACCAAATGCGCCGCGCGAGTGCGCCTGTTGCATCGCTTCACCGACCGAGTGGTAGCCGTGAACCACGTGCGATGATCTGGCGCCGTTTTCCCAACTGATCTCGACCAAGGTGTCGTTGTCGTCATCGTCGTAGGTGCCCACGGCGACCACCGTGCCCCTCGAAAAGACCGGAGCGCTGCGGTCGAGTCGGGCATTGAGGTGCACTGCCAGGCTCGCTCCGAACAGTGAGAGCGCGATGGATTGGGCGACCACTGAGAGCCGGTAGCGCGCGAACGAGCCCGAATCGCCGGCCGTCAACCGAATGACCGCAGGTCTGAGTGCGAGCGAAACACCCATTCCGGCGAGCGCGCCGAAAATCGCGAGGGCCCAGTTCCGATTCCACCCGCTGAGCCTCGAAATCGCGGTCACGACGCTGACACCCGCGAGCAGAACGCTCACAGGTGAGAGCCAGGTGCCGCGGCGCCCGGGGCCCTTTGCGCGGGGGCCTCCCGCCGAGGTGAGCTGCATCAACGGCCCCAACGCCTCGAGCAGGCGCGAATGGGCAAAAATGGCCGTGGTTTTCCACGTCGCGGTGACCACGTCGCTTCGAATCTCGATTGAATCGCACGACCCTCTGAGCAGCGCGAGGGCCGCCGTGCGTGACTCGGGTCGAGCGAGAATGCGCCTCGTCTCGGCGTCACTGGCGTCGCTGTCAATGTAGACCAGCTCGTCGAACGTCTCGTCTCCGACTTGAACCTCTTGGTTGATGCCTCGCTGCTTGCCTTCGCGATCGACGGGGGTCTCGCGGCGAATCTTGATCTTCAGGCCGTTGGTTGAAATCGGGCCCTCGAGGCCGATGGTGACGATGACGCAGAGCACGGTGCCACTGTTGATGTCGAGGGCGAACGTGACGGGAGCGCCGTTGATGCGCACCTTGAGCTCCGGCGCCCCTCGATACGGCACCTCGAGCGCCTGGGCCGTCGATTCGAGCTGCTCGTACGGGCCTTTCGAGGCCTTGTCGGCCGCGACGATCTTCCACCGCGTGCGCTCAGTCATTCGGGTGCGCGACCTTTCGCAACGCCACCGCGAGGACCAGCGCCAACACCCACCCCCCGCCGCTGCCAGTGCTCCCACACGAGCAGCCGACCGTCAGGTCATACGGCCCGTGCACGCCCGCGTCTTTGCCCACGAGCCCCGCATCGGGCACGCCCGAATCACCGAACGCGCCAGCATCGGCCCCACCCGCATCGGCACCGGCGTCGCCGCCAGCGTCAACGACGCCCGCCCCGGCATCGCTGGCACCGGCGTCATCGGCCCCCGCGTCAGGCACCCCCGCATCGACGACGCCCGCGTCAGGCCCCGCGTCGTCACTGAATGACAAGGTCACCGCGCTGATCTCGCCGCGGCTGAGCGCGTCTGGGTCGTAGGTCATCGACCCCGACTCATCGATCGCCAGGCTCATGCGCACGAAGCGCGCGTTCTGGCCGATGGCGATGGGCGCTCCGGCCGTTACGGGGCCCAGGGTCAGCGGGCTGCCATACGTGCCCGACGCCAGCGCCGTTCGCGTGGTCAGCCACACCCGCGTACCGGAGGGGATGACACCGTCGATGGTGATCGTGTCGAGCGTGTTCGCCGCCGGGCCCAAATCAACACCCAGCGAATACGCCGCCTTCGCATTGGGCCCCGAGATGGTCGCGGTTTGCCCGTCGGCATAGTGCGACTGGCCCGGGTCTCCGACGCCGCAGCAGATGTAGATCTGCCCTCCCACGGGCACGGTCGAGACGTGGCGGCGACCGATGGCGAAGCGCTCGATCCATGTCCAGCTCCCCACGGTGCCGTCGGCGTGCACGCTCGCGGTCTCGACGCTGTCATCGCGAATGGTGCCGGTCTGGTCGACGCCCCCGAAGAGAATCAAATTGCCGTCTTGGGCCCTCGCCGAGAAGTTGCGGCGTACCCGGTTGAACGAGCTCGTCTCCGACCACGCGCCGAGGCCGCCGTCGCTGAGCGCGGGTGCCGATTGGGTGTCTTGAAGAAAGATCGACGTGGCGATGCTGTCGGGGTTGCCGCCGAAGACGTAAAAACGCCCGCCGTAGGTCGCAGAGGCGTGCCCCCACCGCGGGCGATTCATCGGAGTGGTCGCCGCCCACGGGCCGACGCCCCCATCGTCGAGCAGCTGCGCCACCTGCGCGTCATCGAAGGCCGGCCCGGCCTGACCGCCCGCGACGTAGAGGTGATCTCCAATCGCCTGCGCCGCGAGCTCGTTTCGAGGCCCAGCGAAGGGCGTCGTGAATGCCCAGGGTGAGAGCGAACCATTGGCCTGAATCTCGGCCGTCTGCACGGTGCTCGTCGGCGTGACCCCATCGGAGCCCCCCAGCACGTAGATTCGATTTCGGTACAACACCGCGGAGTGCAGGAACCGCGGCGATACCAGCGTGCTGGTCTGTACCCACGCACCGACCGAGCCATCGAGGGCGATCGGCGCGTACCAGACGTCGTCGAGCACCATCGAGTTGCCACCTCCGATGAGGTAGACGAAGCGGTCGGTCGCCAGCAAGCCCTGGCCTCGCCGCGCCGTTGGCACCGGTGTGCTCGGCACGAAAGGCCCAAGCCCAGCGGTGTGCGGCAACGTACCGACCTGCACGTCACCCAGCGCAGGAGAGCCCCCGCCGAGCAGAATCAACCGGTCTCCCACCACCACCGCGGCGTGCGAATCGCGAGGGTTCTGAAAGCTCGAGGTCGGCACCCACGGCGTGAGCTGCCCGTCAGTCTTCAACGACGCCAGCAGCACCGATGACTGGGGGCCACCGGTGGTACGGCCCCCAGTCAAGTACACCGCTCCTCCGTGCGTCACGACGCTGCCCCCGGCCATCGCCAGCGGGAGCGCGGGGCCAGCGACCCACGACCCCACCACCCCGCCGTCGGTGATGGTCGCCAAGCTCACGGCGCCGGTGAGCGTGCCCGAGGTCGTCGCGCCTCCGAGCACGTAGAGGTGCTCGCGGTAGGCGAAGGTGGGGGCGTCGTAGCGAGGTGTTGGCAGGTCGGGCGCGCGGCTCCAGGGGCCGACGGTGCCATCAAAGCTGAGCATCGCCGTGTCGACTTCAGCCAGCGCGCCCGAGCCCAGCCCGCCCACCAGGTAGACCTGATTCTTCTCGAGCACGACGCCGTGCTTATACCGGCCGATAGGCGACGGAGCGGCCGCGACCCAGGCGCCCAGGGTGCCATCGGGGTTGATCGGCGCGACGTCGACCGTGGCTTGCGCGGTGCCGAAGTTGTTGAGGCCCCCGAAGACGAAGATGAAGTTGTTCAGCGCGACGGCGGCCGCACCCGTTCTGGGGAGCGGCAGGGGGGTGGTGGCCGTGAAGTTGCTCACTGTGGTGCCGTTGACCGAGGCCATCAGCACTGAGGTGTCGGGGGCCGTCGGCACTCTGCCGCCAATCACGTAGATGAAGCCTCGGTGAGCGACCACCGCGTGTTCGGTGCGAGCACTGATGGGTGACGTGCCAGCCCACGCGGAGATGAACGGGCCGCCGATCAGCGGCGCTTTTTCGACGATGGTCGACGCGCTGCCGTTGAACCCCCCGATTGAATACACCCACCCGTCGGCCGCGACGGCGGCGTTCTTGGTGCGCGCCACCGGTTGCTGCACAGGTATCTCCCACGGAGTGACATCGCCATTGCCGTTCAGCGTGCTCATGAACACGTCGGGCGCGACGCCATCGATGCCGCCCATCACGACCAGGGCTCCCCGGTGCGCCACCAGGCTCAACCCGGAGCGCCCGCGGGGGAGGGCGGGCTGGGGGACCCACGCACCCAAGGTGCCATCGGCGGCGATGACCGCCCGGTCGACGTTCGCTCGATCGAGCGCGCCATCAGACCCGCCGGCCACATACACGCTGCCGGCGTGAATCGCCGACGCGTGGTCGAACATCGCAGCGGGCAGGGTACCGGCCGAGCTCCATGCGCCCAGAGTGCCATCGGCGTTCAACTCGCTGCGCCACACCCCGGCGAGTGGAGTCATGCCAAGCTGCCCACCGAGCACGTACACGAACCCGCGGTTGACCAGCATCGCGTGGTGGGTGATGGCCGAGGGCAACGTCGGCCCTGCCAACCAGGGCCCCAGGCTCCCATCGGCGGCGATCGCGCTGATCAGCACTTCGTTGAGGCCATCGCCGCCGGTGACCACCATGAAGCCATCGCTCGCGACCGCAGCGAGCCCGCTGCGCGCCGTCGGCAACGGGCGATCGGCGACCCAGGCACCGAGCGCTCCGCCGGCGTTGAGGCTGGCTCGACGCACCGCGGCCGACACGGTCGCACCGGTGCCTCCCAGCACATAGACGAAGCCATGCGAGACCACCGCGGCGTGGCTCGCCGTGCCCGCGGGGAGCGACGTCGTCACATCGAAGGCGCCGACTGACCGGGCCACGGGGCTGACGGCGAGCCGGTTGCCCAGAAGCTCGGTGCTGCCCTCGAAGGTGCCCGCGGCGAACCCCGAGGCGGTGTCGATGACGGTGGTTCGGCTCAGCGCCTGCGATGCCTGGCTGACGCTCGTTTCACTGGGCTTCTCTCGGCACGCGGCGCCCGCGAGCATCACCAGCACCAGCGCGCTCCATCGAACCGGGGGTGCCATGGCGAGACGAAAGCCTACCCCACACGCTCCAGCGAAGGTGGACCTGCTGACGATGAAAGCGTAGGTCCCACGCCATGAGCCACCTTCGTTTCGCGCTGACTGCGCTCCTCATCAGCGCCTGTGCCACCGCGCCTGCGCCCGTCTCCCAGCCCGTCGCGGTGAGCGCCGTCGAGCCGGTGAAATCGTCACCCGCGCTCGAGCCGTTGCCCCTGTGGCCCGAGGTCAAGCACGGCACGCTGCCCAATGGCCTCTCATACTACGTGCTCAAGCACGGCAAGCCTGAGAAGCGGGCCTTCTTGTGGCTGGCGGTGAACGCGGGCTCGGTGGCCGAAGACGACGACCAGCGGGGCCTGGCGCACTTCGATGAGCACATGGCTTTCAACGGCACCGCCAAGTACCCCAAGGCCGAGATCGTCGACTCGCTCGAGAAGCTCGGCATGCGCTTCGGCGCCGACCTGAACGCCTACACCGATTACGACGAGACCGTGTACCAGCTCGAGGTACCGACCGACGCGCCCACCGGGCTCTCGACGGGCCTCGATATTCTCCACGAGTGGGCGGGGGCGGTCAGCTACGAGCCCAAAGAGGTCGACAAGGAGCGCGGCGTGGTGCTCGAGGAGCTTCGCCTGCACAAGGGCGTGATGCAGCGGTTGTTCGACAGGCACCTGCAGGTCGAGCTGGGCGACATTCGCTATGCCCAGCGCAAGACGATTGGCCTGGCGAGCACCCTCGAGAAGGCGCCGCGAGAGGCCCTGCTGCGCTTTTACAAAGACTGGTACCGCCCCGACTTGATGGCGGTGATCGCCGTGGGCGACGTCGACCCCGATGCGCTCACCAAGCAAATCGCCGAGAAGTTCGGCGACTTGAAGGCCCCGACGCCCGAGCGCCCACGCCCCAGCGGCGGTGTGCCCAAGGCCGATGGCACCCGGGTCTCGATTGAAGCCGACCCGGAGCTCTCGTTCACCTCGGTGCAGGTGGTGAACCTGGTGCCGCACCGCTCCGAGTCGAACCTGGCCGACTTTCGGCGCATCTTGACCGAGTCGCTCTACATCTCGATGTTCAACGAGCGCATGGCCCTGCTCGCGCGCAGAGCCGACGCGCCGTTCGCGCAGGCCGGTGGCTCGGTGGGTGACCTGACTCGGGAGATCGACTCGTTCACCCGAGGCGCCACGGTCAAGGGCGGCAAGGTCGAGGCGACCCTGAGGCAGCTCCTGAGCGAATCGCTGCGTGCCGAGAAGCTGGGCTTCACGCAAGGTGAGCTCGACCGCGCCCAGGCGATTCTGACCCGCATCTACGTGCAGAACGACGTCGAAGCGAAGACCAGCGACAGCACCGCCTGGGCCCGCGAAATCACCCGGCACTTCTTCGAGAACGAGTTCATGGTCGGCCGCACCGTCGAGAAGCGCTTGGCGCTCGAGATCTTGCCCACCATCACCCTGGCCGAGCTCAACACCACCGCCAGCCGCTTCGGTGGCGCCGACAACCGGGTGATTCTGATCTCCGGGCCCGACCCGAAGCTGTTGCCCAGCCGCGAGAACGTGCTCGACCAGGTCAAGG
>JANLPS010000275.1:0-11061 GCA_031367385.1 Archangium sp.
CGACGGTGTCGTCGAGGGCGCAGGTCGAGACGTCGTAGCCCTGGCAGTTGCTGCGGCAGCTCGCCATGCCCGATTTGTACGAAATGGCGAGCGTGCTGCAAGCGACCGTGTCTGAGTCGCACAGCTCCGCGCCAGTGACGATGGTGTCTCCGCACGCTGACTGGCTACCAGCGTCGGTCGCGACGGTACCGGCATCGGTTGTCACCGTACCGGCGTCGGAGGTGCGATCTCCGCCGTCGGTGATGGCAGCGCCTGAATCGGTGCTCATTTGCCCTGCGTCAGGCTCGCCTTGCATGCCGCCGTCAATGGCTCTGCCCGAATCAGAGCGGCCGTTAACCTCGGGAGCGCCGCAGGCCACAAAAGCGAAGAAGAAACAGACGAGCGTAGGTCGCATGCGGCGCGAACACCCGGCGTGGGGGCGGGTTGCGCGGGCTCTGGCCGGGGTGCGAGCCCAGCGAGACCTGCGCATGCGTGACGTCACACCACAGTCTCACTTCTTCTTCGCGGGCGCCTTGCGCTTGGCCTGAGGCTTTGCCTTTGCCTTCACCGTCGAGACCGCCGCAGCGGCCTGCGCCGTGCGATCGAGCGCCGCGATGACCTCAGCCGCGTGCCCCTCGGCTTTGACCTTGGGCCAGACGTGCTTGACCACGCCGTCTTCACCGATGAGCCACGTCGAGCGAACGATGCCCATGTACTTGCGGCCGTACATGTTCTTCTCGCCCCACGCGCCGAACGCCTCGGCCACCGCGTGATCGCTGTCGACCAGGAGCGGGAAGGGCAGGTTGAACTTCTTGATGAACTTCTGGTGGCTCTTCTCGTCGTCACCCGAGACCCCCACCACCACCGCGCCCTTCTTCAAGAGCTTCGAGTGCTCGTCTCGAAACGCGCAGGCCTGCACGGTGCAGCCTGGGGTGTCGTCTTTCGGGTAGAAGTAGAGAACGACGTTTTTGCCAGCGAAATCAGCGAGTTTCACTGGCTTGCCGTCTTGGTTCTTCATCGAAAACGCGGGAGCTTTCTTGCCGGCTTCAATCATGGCGAGCCTCGTAATCGCGTTTTGAAACGCATGCCAGACCGTTCACACCGCCAGGGCGACCATTCGCGGCGAAGGGGGCGTGACGTCGGCCGCGGCTGTGCGACGCTGCCAGGCAGGTGATTCCCCAGACCTCCATAGTGCGGGCGACGTGGCGAGCGCTGCTGCAACCGCGGCGGCTGTTGCCGATTCTGGCAGTGAGCGCGCCGCTGGTCATCGCGCAGGCCCGGTGGAGCAGAGACGGCTTGGCCACGCCGCTGGCGATCGCGATGTGCGTCGCCTTCGTCACCCTGGCCCCGGTGTCGTACCGTGTGCTCTTTCCCGATGGGCTCGACTTGAGCCACGGCGCGGTGCGGCTGGTGCTCTACGCGCTCATCGGCGCTGGCGTGATGCTCTCTCTGGGCGTCGGAGTGCCGCGCTTTCTCAACATGAACGGCACCTTCTTGACCGAGCGCACCTCGCTGGCCGTGACCATCGCGATGTTTCTGGTCGGCGGCTGGGGTCTCGGGCGAGACATCGGCTTCGAGCAACGGGTCGAGCGGCTGCAAGTCGAGGCCGAGCGGGCCCAGCTGCTCGCGCTCCGCTCGACCGTCGACCCGCACTTTCTGTTCAACACCCTCAACGCGATCGCCGAGTGGTGCCGCCTCGATGGCGTGGTGGCCGAGCGTGCCGTGCTCGAGCTGTCGGCGATGCTGCGCGCGGTGCTGTCGGGCGTGAAAGAGACCCGCTGGCCGCTGAGCCGTGAGCTCGAGCTGGCCAAGCAAGTGTTCGATTTGCACCTGCTGCGAGACCGCGAGCTGTTCGAGCTCGAGCTGAAGGTGCCCGAGCCGGTGCCGGCGGCCCAAGTGCCTCCGATGTGCGTGATGACGCTGGTCGAGAACGCGATGAAGCACGGCCCGGGCGCGGGGCATCGAGGCAAGGTGTCGTTGACGGTGACGACCGAGGGCTCGACCTTGCGAATCGCGCTCGAGAACCCGGGGCGTTTCGCTGGCCCCCGCGCCGGGAGCGCTGGCCTGCCGTCACTCGAGCGGCAATTGGCGTTGGCGTACCGAGGTCGGGCGCGGTTTTCAATCGCCGCAGCCGGTGCCAATGGAGAGCGAACCCGCGTCGAGCTCGAGCTGCCAGGAGATGCCGCATGAGAGTGCTGATTGCCGACGACGAGCAGCTGGGCCGCTCTCGGTTGCTGCGACTGCTGCAAGTGCTGCCTGACATCGAGGTGGTGGGCGAGGCGAAAGATGGCGAAGAGGTGCTCACGCGGGTGCGAGCGGGCGGCATCGACGTGGTGCTGCTCGACATTCAAATGCCCAAGCTCACCGGCACCGAGGCCATGGCGCTGTGGCCAGTCGATGGGCCGATGGTGATTTTCTGCACCGCGCACGCCGAGCACGCGGTGAAGGCCTTCGACACCGGAGCGGTCGACTATCTGCTCAAGCCCGTCGAGCCCGAGCGACTGCAGCGAGCCTTGGAGCGAGCGCGCTCAAGAGAACGCAAAGAGGTGTTCTCGAATGAGGTGAAACGGCATCAGCTCTCGCGGTTGCCGATCTCGACCCGGCAGGGGGTGGTGCTGGTCGACCCGGAGACGATTACGCACGCGGTGCTGGAGGACGAGCTGGTGACCGTGTTCACTCGCGAGGGGAAACATCTGAGTGATTTCACCTTGAATGACCTCGAGCAGCGGTTGCCGCCGGGCAAGTTCGAGCGGGTGCATCGTCGGGCGATTCTGAACCTCGAGGCGGTGGCCCGGCTCGAGCCGCTCGAGACCGGCGGGTATCTGGCGAAGACCCACACCGGTCACTCGGTTGAAATCTCGCGGCAGGCGGCGCGTGAGCTTCGAAAGCGACTCGGTCTGCGCAAGGGAGATGAGGAGTAGCCAGGGGGGCGTGGTTCGTGGTTCGACAGGCTCACCATGAGAGGGAGTGGGCGCACCTCCAAGCGAGCCACGAAAATCTCCAAGCGAGCCACGAAAATCTCATGGTGAGCCCGTCGAACCATGCGCCTAGATTCAACCGCCCCCCGTGACGCCCAGCCTCCTCGTCGAAATCTTCTTCCTCTGCCTGGCGATCATCCCGCCGGTGATGGTGTTGCTCTACCGCACCCGCCCAGTGCCCTGGGGCACCCTGCGCTACGGCCTCGCCCTGCGACTCTTCGCGCTGTTCTTCGCCGTCTGCGTTTTAGCCTTCGGAGTCGGCTTCACGACGTCAGCGATCAAGACCCCGTCGACTGAGATCGACCAATGGGCCTGGCCGCTGCTCGCCCTGGCCGCCTTTGCGCCCGTCGCCGCGTGGCTCGTGGGCGACACGTTCTTCATTCGTCATCGCTTCGACGCCGTCGGCATCTACTACCGATCACCCTGGTCGCCCCACCGGCACCTCCTGTGGTCCGACGTGACGTCAGTGCGCTGGGGAGCGGCCTCACAGCGCGTAACGCTGGTCGACACGCGCGGTCGCGTCTTTCATTTCGCCGGCATGCTCGCGGGTCTCGACGCCTTCGCCAAAGCCGCGCTCACCGAGCTGCCGCCCGAGGTCACAGCGCGACACCCGCGCGAAATGAAGGTGCTCGAAGCCCTCGTCGAAGGCCGCGCGGTGCAGCTGAGCGGTATGAACCGGCTGTAACTACTTCTCGGGCTCGACCACGTAGGCCTTGCCGATGTTGGCGAAGCCAGCCCGCGCAAACTTGCCGTTGTCATCGACGATCAACCCGGAGTTCTGCACCGGTTCGGTCGGCGCATGCACCCGCACCTGTGGAAACAGCTCGTGCAGATAGTTTGCGAGATTGTTGGGCTTGGCCTTGTCGCCGCCGGGCCCGCCCTTGCCGGTCGAGCAGCTCATCAGCACCAGGTCTGCCCCCTTGGCGAAGCGGGCCTTGAGCGGCGCCAAGATGTCGGTGTCAGAGAAGTCGAGGAACTTGTCTTCATCGATCTTGGTGAGCGCCTCGAACGCCTCGGCGCGGTCGGCGTCATTCACAGAGCTGAGCTTCGCGCGAAGCGCCTCGGGCAATCGCGCCGGGTCATCGGCACCAAAGGCCGCGAGCGTGGCCTCACCGTGGCCTCCGACGAAGACCAGTTCGGCGGGCTTTCGCTCGGTGCCGCTCTTGATGGCGTTGACGAACTCGGTGTCGCTGCCCACCTGGTAGAACATCACCCGGTACCGCTTGGTCAGCGGCGCGAGGTCGCCGGTCGACGCGAAGAACTGGCCGTTCCAATCGTCTTTTGGGTACACGACCACGGCGAGCGGCCGCGAGTCTTTGCCCTTCAGGTCGACCCGGTTCTCAATCAGCGTCGCGAGCAGCCGTCGGTTGTTCACGATGGCGGGGTTGAGATCAGGCACCTGCGCGAACTTGGCCTTCAGCGCGGTCACCGCCTTGGCGACGTCGGGGTCGGCCAGCAATTTCTCTCGGCGCGCGGCCGGCAGCACCGCGTCGATGGCCTTGGCGGCGTACTCGTCTTGAAGCTCGGGCATCAGCAGCAGGGGGTTGGCGAGGGCCGCTTTCTTCGCGAACGCATCTTGTTTGCGCAGCGTCGGGTGCGCGAACTTGAACGCCTCTTCGTAGGTGGTGATCGCCGCCAGCGCGACCTCTTCATTCTTCGGAGCGCTCTGAATCGCGCTCATCGCGCCGCTCCCGGTGGCCTCATCGAGCAGCTTGGCCAGCGACGGAGACGCCGCCACCGCGTCGGCCACTTTCACCAGCTTCGGGGGCTTCACCACGTCAGCCACTTCAGCAGCGATGCGCGGCGCTCGAACCAGCTTCGTGAGAATCTTGACCATCTAGTGTGACCTCGCGGGGACCAACTCGGTCTCGCGAGAGACCGTTCGGGTGACCTCGGCCGACGACGCCGGGGGCTTGGGTTTGTGCACTTTGACGCGCTCGAGCTTGGGGCCCTCTTTCGAGTGCACCACGAAGCTGAAGCCGTTCGAGCTGAAGCGCTCTCCGACCTCGGGTATCGCCCCGGCGAGGTGCGACAAGAAGCCGCCCAGCGTCTCGAATTCACCGTCGGGAAAACGAAAGTCGAACATGCGGGTGAACTCTTCGCGGGGCAGCATCGCGTCGACCAGAAAGCTGCCGTCGGGCTGCTTCTCGTAGGCCTTTTCTTCTTCGTCGAACTCGTCGCCGATGTCGCCGACGATCTCGCGCAGAATGTCTTCGAGCGTCACGATGCCCGAGAAACCGCCGTACTCATCGACCACCACCGCCATGTGAATGCGCTGGCGCTGCATGTCTCGCAGCAGGTCTCCGATCGGCTTGACCCACGGCACGAACACCGCCGGGCGCAGCAGATCTTCGAGCACGATCAGCTCGGGGTTCTCGATCAGCGGCACCATGTCGCGCACGTGCAAGATGCCCGCGATGCGGTCGACGTCATGCCGGTAGACCGGCAGCCGCGAGTGGTTCTCTTCGGCGATCAGCTGAAGAATATCGACCATCGGCGTCGCCAGATCGACCGTCACCACTTCGGTGCGCGGCACCATCACGTCGCGGCAGGTCTTGTCGCTCAGCTCGAAGATCGACCGAATCATCTGGGTCGCGCCCTTGTCGATCTCGTGCTTCTGGGCCTTGCGAATCAGCTGCTTCTCGAGCTCCTCGAGGGGTGGCACCGGGGGCTGAAAGGTCACCTTGGCGTGAAAGGGCCGCAAGATCAGGTTCACCGGAGCAACCAGCACCCGAAGCACCGGCGCGAACACGTACATCGCGAGCAGCGCCACACCCGAGAACTGCATCGCCCAGGCCTCGGGCTTCTGAATCGCGGCCGAACGAAACGAGACATCGAAGAGGGTCGCCAGCAGCGCCACCACGATGGCCGAGGTCAACGGCGAGAGCCAATGCAGCCAGTCGGTCGGCGCCAAGAACCCGAGGGGAAAATCGAAGAGCTGCTGCAGCATCAGGGCGCCCAACGCACCCGCCATCACCCCCGCCAGCACCGTGCCCAACCGCAGCGCCGAGGCCGTGCCTTCAGGGTCTGCCTTGATTCGAACCAGCCGGTTGCCACGTCGGGGGTTCTCGACGGCCAGCTCGCGTGCCCGCGGGTCGCTGACGGTCTGTAAAGCGACCTCGATCGCGACCAAAAGGCCTCGAATCGTCAGCAAAGCTGCCAAAAGCACCCACACGGCCCACATTCGATGAAGTCTTAGCGCAAGCGACCCTCGAGTGCTGCCCAGCGCTCGATTCAGCCTGTCATTCAAGGCGGTTAGCCAGGCGGCGAGGTTCGAGCGTCGGCGTTTCGGGCGTTTTGATAAGCACGGCAGCCCATGCGAGCCCGTGTCTACGTGACCCTGAAGCCCGGCGTATTGGACCCCGCCGGAAAAGCCGTCGAATCGTCTCTGCACTCCCTGGGCTTCCCCGAGGTGGGTGATGTGCGCCTGGGCAAGTTCGTCGAGCTCGAGGTCAAGGCCGCCGACAACGCGGCCGCCAAGGCCCGGGTCGAGCAGATGGCGGCCAAGCTGTTGGCAAACACGGTGGTCGAGAACTACCGAGTGGAGATTCTCCCGTGAAGTTCGGCGTCGTCACGTTTCCCGGGTCGAACTGCGATGAAGACGCGGCGCACGTGGTGGGCCAGGTGTTGGGCCAGAGCGTCGCGCGGCTGTGGCACAAAGACCGAGACCTGCAAGGCAGTGACGTGGTGATCGTGCCGGGGGGGTTCAGCTACGGCGACTACCTGCGCTGCGGGGCCATCGCCAAGTTCTCGCCGATCATGGAGTCGATCGTCGCCCATGCCAACCGCGGCGGCCGAGTGCTCGGCATCTGCAACGGGTTTCAGATTCTGACCGAAGCCGGGTTGTTGCCGGGCGTGCTGCTGAGAAACTCGTCGCTCAAGTTCATCTGCCGCACGGTGGGGCTCGAGGTGACCAGCGCGGCGACTCCGTTTACCGGCAAGTACAAGGCGGGCGCCAAGCTGCAGCTGCCGATCGCCCACGCCGAGGGTAACTATTTTCTCGATGACGACGGCATCAAGCGGCTCGAAGACCAGGGTCAAATCGTCTTTCGCTACACCGATAACCCGAACGGCTCGCGCAACGACATCGCCGGGGTCTGCAACGAGGCCAAGAACGTGCTGGGCATGATGCCGCACCCCGAGCGCGCGGCAGAAGCGATTCTGGGCAGCACCGACGGGCTGGGCCTCTTTGAGTCGATGCTCGCCGCGTGAGAGCGGTCGTCGTGGCGCTGGTGCTGGTGCCGTTGGCAGCGCGCGCGTGGCCGGTCGACTGGGTGCATGACGTGCCGGCGTCGGGCGAGAAATTCATCAAGCTGCCTCGGGTCGATTGGGTCGAGGTCGATGACGCCGCGGTCGCGCAGGCCGAGTGGTTCGAGGCGAGCAACGAGCTGTTGCTGGTCGGGCTCAAGCCGGGGCGGGCGCTGGTGCTGCTGGGCTCCGAGGGCAAGGTGGCGGCGTGGCGGGTGCGGGTGGGTGGCAAGTCACTGCTCGACGACGCGGCATATGCCTCGGCGCAGAAGGCGTGCCCCGACTTGAAGCCGACGCCGTTGGAAGAGGTGAAGCTCACGGTGACGGTGAAGACCGAGGCGTGCCGCGTGGCGCTGGCCGCGCTGTTTCAGACCGATGCTTTCGAGGCGCGGCACCTCGAGCTGACCTTCGAGGGCACGGTGCTGCAGACCCAGCTTCGGCTGCTGCAGGCGGCCATCGACAAGGTGGTGAAGGGCAAGGTCACGGCTCGGTACGTGGGCGCCGGGTTGGTGCTCGATGGCGGCAAGGTCACGCAGGCCCAGTACCGCCGCATCTTGTGGGAGGTGCTGCGACATTCGCTCGGCCGGTTCGCGCTCGACAGCCGGGTCGAGGTCGAGGCGCCCCCGAGCATGGATGGGGGAGCCAAGTAGCGGGCTCGCGAGTCGGGGCAGGGTCCCCTTCGATTCCTCAGGGCGGGCTTCGAGTGCCTCAGGACGAACGGTGGTTAACAGCCCTGCGAGCAGTCGAAGGCAGGCTGGGTCGCGTAGGTGACGCCGTTCACGTCGTGCTCGTCTTCGAAGTTGGTGTCGGTGACGCCCAGTGACACGTTGAGCTCGCCGGTGCGCTCATCCAAAGTCCACCGGGAGTGGGACCGCTTTCGCAGCCACGATCGCGCCTTGGCATCGCTCGGCGCGGCCACCACTCCGAACTCGGTGCCCTGGTAGGCAGACGACTCGACCCGCACGACGGTCTTCGAGGTGCCGAGCGGCATCACCAAGCGCCGAATGTGAGCCCGGTACATGTCGACCTCAACCTCTTGCGTGCCCGCGCAGGCGTCATGGGTGCGGACATCGGTCGAGTAGAACCACAGCACCCGCGGCCGTGTCGCATCGACCACCAGCTGCACCACGGTGCCTTGCACAATCGCCGCCTTCTCGAGCACCTCCACCCGCTTCTGCCAGGGCCCCTGGCTCTTCTCGCTGCACGGCTTGCGCACATCGACGTGCGACAAGCAGAACGAGTCAGACAGCTTCGCCGGGAGCTTGCCGCTCACGAACGAGACCCACTTCGCGGTGGCGGGCTCACCGACGCAGGCCCAGGCGACGTCGATGCGCTTGGGCGCGACGTGCAGCTGCGCCGTGGCGGCGTTGACGACCCACGAAGCGCGGTTGGCGACCCAGGCGGCGTCGAGCCACGCCGAGCGAGCGTCTTCGGTACGATCGATCAAGAACGCACGGTGCAGCAGCACGACCGCCTCGTCTTGCTTCGCGGGGCTGCCCGTCTTGCTCGCCGCCCACGCCGACAACGCGGCCGCGTCGATTGGGTTGGTCGAGAGCCACTTGAGCTCGACCGCTCCGGTCTTCGAGGTGCCGGTCGACGCGATCGGGTCAGACCCCGCCTTGCCGAAGCGAACGTCGGTCGCGAGCTTGACCGACACCGTGGCCCAGGCCCCCTCGACCTTGGTCACCGCGAGCTCGGTGTTGATCGGCAACAACATCACCTGCGGCGCGCGTGCCTTGGCCGAGGCTCGCAGGGGCAACAGGGCGGTGGCCACATAGGCGATGCCCGCGTCGTCGGTGAACGGAGCGCCGGTCGACTCGACCTCGGGCAGCGCCGATTCGGGCACCAGATCAGGGCCGCTTTCTCCGCGCTTGAGCAGCAGCTGGGCCAGAATCGCGACCTGCCACGCGTCAGGCGTGCCGACGGTCTCGAGGGCCTTGGTGGCGGCTTCAGGGTCGCGCAGCAGCAAGCGTTTCAGCGCCAGACCCTCGACGGCACCCGTGTCGATGGCGGCATCGTCAGGCACGCCCTCGGTCTCTTGAGCGTCATCGGCCGGCTCGCCGACCTTCGGCTCAACGGCCTCAGCCACTGCCGCATCGGGCGGTGGGGTGACGGGCGGAGGCGCGGGGATCGGAGCCGGCACGACGACCAGTGGCGGCCGCTCGCGGTCTTTGTCACACGCCATCACCACCAGACCCACTGCGCACAGGCCCACCCAGAGTTGTCGCATCGAGGGCAGGAGCCTACCCGCGCTCTGCTCGCCGGCCGAAGGCAATCTCATGTCTCAAAGGCATTGATGCCGAAGGGTCAGGCGACGAGATCGTCTCGATGCTGCCGTTGTCTAACCACGTGGGCTGGAGGCGAACGTCGATGAAGGCCATCGCGCATGGGAGCGCCACCGTGGCGGCCCGCGTCTGTGCATACTCTTACCCAACCATGAGCTGAGAGGCAGTCGCTGTGCTGTTCCTCCCAAACGCTGGTTTTCGGCGAACGATCCTCGATCGGTTCCCCTCCGCGGATCCCCGATGCGTTCCGAGGCGGGTAACGACACACGTACAGAGCAGGGCACGGCTTCGATTGGGTGCACGTCTGCGTGCAGAACTTTTTCGAAGGCTTTAACCCGCACCACCGCCAACCCGCACCCTCACTGAATCTGCAAAAACACAAGGCACACCCTTCGGGTCACAAGTAACGCAACTATGATTTCTCCAAGAACGCAGCGACGGCGCAAGCCTCTCAAATGACGTCAATCGGCGCATGGCGCAGTTGATGCAAACTCAAGGCGAGCAGTCGTCATCCCAACCCCCCGGAGAACCACCATGGCCAGCCCGAAAAAGCCCCTGCAGCTCGAAGTCAAGAAGCTGAAGACCCTCTCTGACCCGTCGACGGTGAAGGGCGGCCTGAGCTGCACGACCTGGTAAAGACCCAGCCGGCTCCTATTCCAGCCGCCCCTGCCCGTCTGCGACGGAGCAGGGGTGTGTTCGTTTTGACAGGGCATCGTTGACCAGCTCGACGGTTGGCCGACACCCGGCGGCCCGCTTCTTCGCCTCCGTGAGCACCGGGGGAAAGATCTCCATTCGCGACACTTCGCCCTTGGGGCCGCGCAGTGTCACCTCGCCGCCCTCGAGCCGAACCTGATCGATGCCATGCCCAATCGTCAGACGAGAGATTCGCTTTTGTGTGGCCCAGTCGAAGACTGAGACGACTCCCGCGCGGCCGATCAAAGCCACCAGAGACCCAGAAGCGCTCTCCGTCAGTGGGAGCTTGGTAAACTCCTCGTCCGTCTCCAACCTCAGGTCAGGTTTTTCGAGATCTCCCACGTCAAGTCGAAGAATCTTTCCGTCCATTCCGAACGTGAGCAATTTGCCTTTTCGCGGTGACTGCCACACATAGAAGAAGCCGCTGTGCGCGGGGCTGGTTCTCTTGAGCGAGCCGTCGGTCAACGACAACGCGTACAACTTGCCCGAGTTCGACGCCGCAAGAAGCTCGGTGTTGGTGAAAACCACGTTGGTGATGAAGTCATGGGGAATCGTGAAAAACCGGCTCGACCCGTCTTTCGCCAAGACCAGAACCCTTTCAAGCGTCGGCACCGCGATCAGATTGGAGTCAGCTGAGGCTGCACCGAGCTGCTCGGTTCGCGGGGTCAAGGTTCGCTGCGTCTCGACGATGAACTCTTCGCCGACTCTGCGAAGAACGAGCACTCGGTCTCCAAGAGAAATCACCCCCCAGCTGTCATCGGGAGCAATCGTGCTGTTGAAATCGGAGACGTTGTCGAATGGGTAGCGAATCGGCACCACTTGGAGGCTCTTGGTGCGAACGACCCCCTGCGCGCCCCGAATCGAGACCTGGGCGCCCA
>JANLPS010000278.1:0-1558 GCA_031367385.1 Archangium sp.
GTCGCCCGTCGCCGGGTTGATCTCGGTGTGATCGTACCCGTGCTGGGTGGCCGTGCCGAAGCCCAGGTCGGCTGACACCAAGATGAACTGGTTGGTGGCGACATCGTACTGCGCGTAGCGAACGTGCCCCCAGTTGTGATCCATCCCGATGATCTCGATGCGCTTCGACTTCGGGTTCCACGGCACATTGTTGCTGTAGTGAATCATCGTGCCCGAGACGCCGCCGACGCCGAGCACCTCGTTCTGGTTCGAGACGTTCAGCTTGGCCCAGCTGCCCGGCGCCATCGAGGCGGCCAAGGCGACCAACGCACCGCCGTCTCCGCTGAAGGTGATGCCCGCGTCACGCACAGGAGTGCCAGCATCAACCGGCCCGGGAGTGCCCGAATCGGCCGCCCCATTCGACCCCGCGGCCACCGGGTCGGCGATTCGCTGCCGCGAGATGATCAGCTCGTCGTACCAGGTCTTCGCCAGGGGGTTGACCTGCGAGGTCGACTTGCCGGTCATGTACGGCAGCAACCACACCTTGCCGTAGGTCTCGTTCACGCCAGCGGGGCCGGCCGACAGGTTGTACTTCGGGTGACCCGCGGCGACGTTGCCCCAATCGATCACCAGCTGCGATGGCTTGCCCTCTTCAGCCACGAACAGCTGCACCACGCTCTGCACGAATTCGTCACCGACCCGCGCGCCGAGCTTCACGTGCACTTGAAAGGTCATCCACTGGTTCGGCTTGTAGGTGAAGCAGTTGCCGTGGGTGCTGCCTTGCAGATGGTACGTGCAGTACGGGGCCGGCATCGCGTTCTGCAGCTTGAAGTCGTCGTTGTTGAAGGGCTCCTCGAAGGGGTCATACGCGCCGTGCGACGCGGAGCCGCTGCACGAGTTGTACATGGCGGGAAAGGTCTTCTCGTACGGCCGGGTGGTGACCAGCTCGAGCGCGGTGCAGCTGTAGGCGCAGAACCCGGTGCCCGGGTAGCTCTCGAGATTCAAGGTGTTGCTGCGGTTGCACCCCGGCTTGTCACCGGTGCCGAGAATGGCCTGCTTCCACCCCGTCAGGCCTCCGGTGGCTTGCCAGATGGTGTCGATGTACTCGGGGCTGAAGCGCTGACGCCACTGCACGTAGAACTCCTCGTTGCCGTCGAACTGGGTCTTGAAGTCGTCAGAGAAGTTCGCGAAGTACGAGCCGGCCGGGTTCGAATCGGCGTTCGGAGGGATCGTGAAGAGCAACGAGCCTGCCCCCGAGGCCTGCGTCGAGACGTCGATCTGCGGCTTGGTCAGCGTGCCATCGAGCACGCCGGTCGCGTCGCCCACCTGACCCGAGACGTCTTGCGCGCTGTCGAAGCCCACGCACCGCAAGACCCCGGGAGCCGCGCAGCGTGCCGCAAAGCTGGCCGCCCCGGCGTCTGAGCTCCCGCCGCCGGTGCTCCCGGCGTCGACCGCGCCGGTGCCGCCACCGGTGCCGCTGTCGATGGCACTGCCAGTGCCGCCGCCGGTGCCGCCGTCGACCGAGGCGCCACCTCCGCCGCCAGCGCCTCCGCCCGTCGAACCGCCGCCCGCCCCGCCA
>JANLPS010000544.1:0-13394 GCA_031367385.1 Archangium sp.
GTTCATGCCCACCCGTGTCCACACGCGGTAGCGGCGCACGGGCGAGCTCGGCGCGGCCCAGGTGATGTAGGCGTGATCGGTACGGTTGGCGGTGTAGAAGCCCGCGTTCTGAGCCGTGAGAAATGAGCTCTCGGTCGCCGAGGGGTCGCTCTCGATCACCGAGGCGCGGGTGGTGGCGACGGCGTTGGCGTTGTCAGCGGTGTCGGGTTCTTGATTCACCGCGGCCACGGTCAACGCGGTTGAGTCGCTGCCGATGGCGAAGACGAGGTCATCGAGGCCGTTCGAGACCGACAGCGCGTCGGGCGCTTGCGGCTGCGTGTAGGGTATGACCCGCGAGCGAATGTTGCCGGCGATGTCGGCCATCTGCTGGTTGTTGAAGTCAATCTGGTAGCGAAAGCCGGCCTCGAGATCAGTGGTCGGCGTGATGGTGAAGATGGTGCCGGTCGTGTCCCACTTCTTGTCGAAGAGAATGGTGAGCTGCGAGTTGACCGGGTCGTCAGGGCGGTTGCGGGGCCCGATGCGGCGAAAGCCGGTGACCATGCTCAGGCCACGCTGAACGTTCATCGGCTCGCTGAAGGTGAGCACGATCGGCTTGGTCGCGTCGGCGGCGGCGAGCACCGCGTCTTCTGAGGGCGAGGTGACGGTCACGTACGGCACGGTCGGGTCAGAGGCCGGCCGGGGGGCCAACACCACGGGGGGGAGCACCGTGACGACTCCCAACTCGAGGGCGGTGAAGGTGGTGCCCTGGTAGTTGTTGGCGCCGCCCGCGAAGACCACGTTCTGGTCGGGCAGCACGATTTGGTACACCGCGCCCTCTTCGATCGCGGTGAATGAGAACTTGCCGTCGTTGCCCGAGGTGGCGGTCGCGACGGTGGCTCCGTTGGGCACCGAGGTGCTGTTGGAGCGGCTGACCAGCGCGATGGTCGAGTTGTTCTTGGGCTTGAGCTGCTCGTCGAAGAGGGTGCCGTTGATCACCGCGCGGGCCTGGCGCACGGTGAAGGTCAGGTTCGAGACCAGGTACGAGACCGGCGTGCTGTCTTGCACCGCGTTCGAGGTCTGAGAATTGGTGGTGTCGGCGCGGCGAAGCTCGGTGAACTGAACCGCGACCTGCTGGCTGCGAAATTGTTTGTAGACCCGGTCGCCTTTGACGCTCTTCAGGTCGAGGTTGACGCTGTAGGTGCCCGAGGCGCCGCCGGCGCTGTTGGGGTTCGAGCTCGCCGGTATGTCGACGAACGAGAAGGTGCCGCTGGCGTCGGTGGTGATCGTCTGCGAGTGGCCGTCGTAGTTGATCGTGATCTTCGCGCCTTCAACGGGCAGCTGATCATACGAGTCGACGACAGTGCCCTGCAGCGTGCCCTTGGGGGCGAAGGTGCCCACGGGGTCTACGGGTCTGCTCGAACAGCTCACGGCAATCGCGGCGACACACACCAGTGCAATTCGCAAACGGAGGCTCCAGGTTTTTGAGAGAGGGGGGCAACAGCGCGGCAGAGCTTAGGCAAGGCGCGCTCAAAGACGAGTCAAATCGATTTCGATGCGTTCGGTGGCAATGACGCAGTACGTTTCGCGCGTGCTCCTACTCGCGATGACGGTAGTGGTCGGCGCAGGTTCTGCTTCTTCTGGTGACCGAACCGCGGTGATGGTCTTTCCCACTGGCGCGGCCAGCGCTCAGGCGAAGGAGCTCGCGCTGAGCAATGCCCTCGGTGAGAGCGGCGTGCCGGTCGCTGATCTCGAGGCGCTGTTCGTCGCGGCGCCCGGCGAGAACGCGGCGGTCGGGTTGGCCAAAGAAGGCCGCGACGCGTTCGACAACCTCGACCTCGAGCTGGCGGCGAAGAAGCTGATCGAGGCGCTCAATTTCTTGAACAAGAACCCGGCCCTGGCTGACGCGAAGCAACTCGCCGAGCTCAACGTGTGGCTCGCGACCGTGGCACTGCAAAACGGAGCGATCGGGAAGTCGAAAGCCACCGATGCGCTGATGCGGGCGGTGGTGTTCGACCCGGCCTATGTGATCGACACGCGGGTGCTGGGCCAAGACGTCAAGAAGGAGTGGGCGCGGGTGCTCGCGGTGGTCGAGGCGAAGCCAAAGGGCACCTTGCGTTTCGCGGCTCCGGCCACGGCCGCGCGCTTCAGAAACAAGACCCTCGCGGGCAATGCGTCGGTGCCGGTGCCCCCGGGGCGACACCTGGTGCAGTTCACCAGGCCCGGGTTTCAACCGGCTGGGGTGTACGTCGAGGTCATGCAAGACAAAGAAGCGGTCGCGACCACCGAGCTCGTGCCCGTCGCCGAGTACGCCACGGTTCGCGCCAAGGTGCAGCCCGCCGTGGGTTCGGGCTCGTTCTCACCCGCACTGGCTGACGCCGCGAAGGCCTTGGGCGCCCGGTACCTGGTGCTTGGCCAGGCCGACGGCGAGCTCGAGGTGTGGGACACGGTGGCTCACGAGCGCTCGAAGAAGGTGTCGACCGCGGCCGAGGTCAAGGCGTTCATTGCGTCTCGCAAGACGGTGGCCGTGAGCGAGGCTGGTGGTGCTTCGAGTGGTGAAGTGGTGGCCGAGGTGAACCCTGTGGCAAAGGCGCCGCTGGCGTCGACCCGTGGGGCGAACCCGATTGGCCAGGGCATCGCGGTGCGGGCGCAGGTCTCGGCGGGCACCAGCGCGGCGCTCAACACCAACGTGCTGGGCGTTGAAGTGGCTGGCATCTACGGGTTTCGACCGAACCTCGATCTCGGCGCGCAGGTTCGGGTACCGCTGACGGCGTACGGGGTGGCTCCAGGGGTGAACGCGCGCTGGCGCTTCGCCGAAGATGGGCGTTTGTCGCTCGCGGTGGTGGGGTCGATTGACCTGCCGCTGGGGTTCGTGAACCGGGGGGCGTCGGTCGGGCTGTCGGTGACTCCGGGCGTGATGGCCTCGTACGTGTTGTCAGACAAAGCCGAGATCTTCGGAGGCGTGTTGGCCTCGTACAATCACCTGTTTTACAGCAACCCCCGCGTGGTCGGCACCGGCTCGCCCGGCGTGATGGTCGCGGCCCGCGGAGGTCTTTCGTACGGGTTGATGGAGAGCATGGCCGCCTACGCGAGCATCGACGTGGCCGGTGGCTATGAGCCGCTGCGCCGGTCGATCGTGATCGGCAATGCCGGCACGGGCATCGCGATGACCGCGTCGGTGGCGGTCGGGTTTCAGATGCGAATTCGGTGAATCCTTTTTTCGTGGGCGACCCTTGGTCGGTCACCACGATCAAAAACGTCAGTAAACGTCGACGACCTCGCGCTGCAGGAGCTGGTGCGCCGGTTCGCGACGAGCTGCTCAAACACCGCCAAAGCCGATTTACCGGCCCGGGCGGCGTCAGGAGCGAAGAAAAAACGCTGCCCTTACAGCCACTTGTCAGACCCTCTTGATACTGTTCATTTGTTCAGTATCAATACCACCTCAAGAGGGTTCGCCAATGCACGCAGAAGTCATCAGCCAGGGTCCCGATCAGCGAACGACGGTCATCGATCGGTTGCGCGAGCAGATACGCCAGGTGCAGGCGGCGCCCAGACAATACCTCGCGACCCTGACAACCGGCGTGCAGGCGGTCGATGCGCTGGGGCTGTTTCGCCTGGGCGGCGTGGTCGAGCTGACCGGCGAAGAGGCCTCGGGGCGCACCAGCTTGGCGCTCAAATTGGTGGCCTCGGCCTGCCGAGAAAAACGGCTGGCGGCGTGGGTCGATGGGCCGGCTGAGCTGTACCCCCCGGCGGCGGTGCCGTTGGGCGTCGAGCTGCGGCGGTTGCTGGTGGTGCGGCCCAAAGCCCCGGGGCAGCTGGTCTGGTCGGCAGTGCAGCTGCTACGCAGCGGGGCGTTCACCTTCGTGGTGCTCGACGTCTCGCACACCGGGGTTCGGCTCTCGCTCATCGACACCAAGAAGCTGACCGACGCGGCGCGCGCAGGGGGCTCGTTGCTGGTGGTGCTCACCACGCTGGCTGCGACCGCGCAGGGGTTTACCCGCGTTGAATTGCGGCACCGGGCGGCGGGGCACTTACGGGTGGTCTCTGGTGGGCAAGACGCTGACGACGAGCTGACCCTCGAGGTGACCCGCTCGTCGCAGGGCGGCATGGGCAAGCACCTGAGCATTTCGCGGGCCGGGTTCTCGACCATGGGGCCGGTGCGCGCTCGGAGGGCTGAGCGGGTCGGGCCAGAGGCGGCTCCGGGGCTCGAGCTGCCGCAGGTGGTGATGAAGAGCTCACTGCGACGGCCCAAGAAGAACATGATGCGCGATGGCGTGGGGTTCAACGCGAGCAGACCCGGGCGCGATTCGCCGTTCGAGCTCGCCCGTAACTTCAAGTGAAAGGGGCCACCATGCGATTGGGTGCGCTCTTTTTGCCGAGGTTTCCGCTCCAGCGGCTGGTGCTCGAGCAGCCTTCGTTGTCAGGTCAGCCGATCGTGCTGCACGCCGATGATCGAGGCTCGCAGCGAGTTCATTTCGTGTCGGCCTCGGCGGTGAAGCTCGGGCTGCGGCCAGGCATGACCGTCTCTGCGGCGGCGGCCATCGTGCCCACGGTGGTGAAGCGGCCGTTCGATGTCGAGGCCGAGACCAAGGCCCTGGTCTCGCTGGGTGAGCGGTTGATGGCCGCGTCTCCTGCGTTTCAGGTCGATGCGCCCGAGGGGCTGTGGCTCGACGCGTCGGCCTCGCACCTGGCGGGTGGTGAAGCGCTCTGGGGCAAAGTGCTGGTGTCAACCCTGGCCCAGGCCGGGTATCGCGCGAGGTGCGTGGTGGCCTCCGAGCGGTTCACCGCGCAGGCGTTGGCGAGGTTTGGTCATGAGCCGCTGGCCGTCGTTGGGGCGAAGACCAATGCCCAGTTGGCTCCCCTGCCCTTGCAGGCGCTCGAGGTCGGCTGGTTGGGCGCCGGAGCGACCGCGCCATTTCGCTCATTGGGCTTGAGCACCCTGGGCGAAGTGGCCGGGCTCGCCTCGGGGGCGTTGATCGCCCGCTTCGGCACGATGGGGTTGCACGCGGCCCGGCTGTGCCGGGGTGAAGACGACTCGCGCTTCGTCGCGCAGGCCTTGCCCGAGCAGGTGCACGAGCGCGTGCAGCTCGACTGGCCCGCCGAGCACCTCGAGCCCTTGCTCTTCGCGCTGAAGATGTTGGTCGACCGGTTGTGCGGGCGCTTGCAGGGCCGACAGCAGGCCGCGGTGCAGCTGACGGTGACGCTCTGCCTCGAGTCGCGTGAGCGGCAAGCGGTGCCCTTGCGGTTGGCCCGGCCCACCTCGCAATCGAAGCTGCTGCTCGAGCTGATTCGGCACCGGTTGACTGATTTGACGGTCACGCAGCCGATCAGCGCGCTCGAGGTGCTGATCGACGAGGCCTGCGCCGACCCCGGGAGGCAGCTGATGCTGGGCGATGCGCCCGCGGGCGAAGCCGAGCTCGAGGTGGTGCTCTCGCGGCTGCAATCGGCCTTGGGGCCAGACACCTTGTTCTCGGCGGTGCCCCAGGCGCAGCACCGACCTGAAGATGGGTGGGTCGCGACGCCGTTTCGGCCTCCTGATGCGGGGCGGTTGTCTGACATCTGGGGCGTGGTCGACGCCGATTGGGCGCTCGGCACCGAGCAGACCGAGCTGGTCGTTGATGAGCCGCTCGAGGCGCCCGCGTGCTTGAGCCCCTTGCCGCAGAAGCCCGAGGCGGCTCCACCGATGTGGTTGCCTGGGCAGGCCCAACGCAGCGACGAAGAGGCCCAGGTGCTCGACCTGGTGGCCTTCATCGACAAACAGGCCGGTCAACCGCACCTCAAGCCCAAGGCGAAGAGCGTCGAGGTGCCGAAGACGGCGACCAGCACGATGTTGGCGCGGCCTCCGAGGGTGTTTCGGCAACCGTCGGTGCTGCACGTCGACGTGGCGGCCGACGGGGTGATGCGGTGGGTGACGCTGTTGGGCAAACGCCGGCGCGTCGAGTCACTGGCGGGGCCCGAGCGGCTGACCGGGGCGTGGTGGGCACCCGAGCCCTTCGCGCGTGACTACTACCGGGTGCAAATCGAAGGGGTGGGGGCGTTGTGGGTCTTTCGCGATGGTCAAGACGGCGATTTCTACGTTCAGGGGATGTTCGATTGAGCTCACTTTTTTCATTTCGATTTCGGGTGGTCACCGCGGCGGTTGCGCTGCTGACGCTGC
This sequence comes from Archangium sp., assembly GCA_031367385.1. Classification (GTDB taxonomy): domain Bacteria; phylum Myxococcota; class Myxococcia; order Myxococcales; family Myxococcaceae; genus JAEUJT01. The sequence goes on from JANLPS010000544.1 coordinate 6,134, forward strand.
AAGTGCTGCTCGAGCGGCTGTTGACGCCATGACGCAGTACGCAGAGCTGGTGTGCCGCTCGAACTACTCATTTTTGAGCGGCGCTTCGCACCCCGAAGAGTTGGTCAACCAGGCGGCCAGTGAAGGGTTGTCGGCCATCGCGTTGACCGATGGCGACGGGTTGTATGGCTCGGTCAAGGCCCACACCGCGGCCAAGGCGCACGGGCTGCAGTTCATTCTGGGCACGATGTTGACGCTCACCGATGGCCCGAGGCTGTGCGTGTACCCCGAGAACGCCACCGGGTACGCGCACCTGTGCGAGCTGATCTCGACCAGCAGGCTTGGGCACGCGAAGGGCCTCGCCGGGCTGTCGTGGGAGCGGGTCGCCGAGCGCTCGGCTGGGCTGATTGCGTTGTTGCCTCGCACCGGGTCGTCAGGGCCGGGCACCAAGCTGTTCGAATTGGCTGAGGCGTTTCGTGGGCGCTTCTACGTCGGAGTCAGCCGCAGCCTGGCCCCCGACGATGAGCGGCGGGTACACGAGGCGATCGCGCTCGCCCAGGCGCTCGAGGCCCCGCTGGTGGCGCACAACGACGTGCATACGCACCACCGCGACCGACAGCCCTTGCAAGACGTGATGACCGCGATTCGGCACTCCACCACCGTGGCGCATGCGGGCACCCTGCTCTTTCCCAACGCTGAGCGCACGGTGAAGGGGCCCCTCGAGATGGCGCACTTGTTCTCTGACATGCCCGAGGTGGTCGGCCGCACGATGGAGATCGCCTCGGCCTGCCAGTTCAGCTTCGACCACATTCAATACGACTTCAGCGAAGAGCATTTGCCGCCGGGCATGAACACCTCGCAGTACCTCGCGCACCGGGTCGACGAGGGCTTGCGCAGCCGGTACCCGGGTGGCGTGCCTGACGCGGTGCTGGCGCAAATTCGCAAAGAGCTCGAGCTGATCGATGCGCTCGACTACCCCGGCTACTTCCTCGCGATGTGGGACATCGTTCGCTTCGCTCGCTCGAAGGGCATCTTGTGCCAGGGGCGAGGGAGCGCGGCCAACTCGGCGGTGTGCTTCGCGTTGCACATCACCTCGATCGACCCGGTGCGCATGGGGCTGTTGTTCGAGCGCTTTTTGTCGATGGAGCGTCGAGAGCCCCCCGATATCGACGTCGACTTCGAGCACGCCCGGCGAGAGGAGGTCATTCAATACGTGTACGAGAAGCACGGCCGGCATCGCGCGGCGATGGTGTCGGAGCACATCTGCTTTCGCGGCAAGTTGGCGGTGCGCGAGGTCGGCAAGGCACTTGGGCTGTCGTTAGACCAGGTCGATAGGTTGGCCAAGTCGCTCGACTTCGAGACCGACATCGGGCCCTACCAGCTGCATCGGGCCGGGCTGTCGCTCTCTGAGCGCTCGGTGCAACAGACCTTGTCGCTCTCGAAGCAGCTGATTGGCATGCCCCGACACCTGTCGATTCACGTGGGGGGCTTCGTGATCACCCACCGGCCGCTGGTGTCGATTGCACCGGTCGAGAACGGCGCGATGGCCGCCCGCACCGTCGTGCAATGGGACAAAGACGATCTCGCGGTGCTCAACATGCTGAAGGTCGACCTGCTCGGCCTGGGCATGCTGACGGTGATCTCGCGGTGCTTTGAGCTGATCGAGCAGACCACGGGGCTCAAGCTCACCATGGCCAGCGTGCCCGCAGAAGACCCGGCGGTGTACGACATGCTCTGCGACGGAGACTCGATCGGCACGTTTCAAGTCGAGAGCCGGGCCCAGCAGAACATGTTGCCCAGGCTCAAGCCGCGGCGGTTCTACGACCTGGTGATTCAAATTGCGATCATTCGGCCCGGGCCCATCGTGGGCGACATGGTGCACCCGTTTCTTCGCCGTCGAAATGGCGATGAGGAGGTCACCTACCCCTCTGAAGACGTGAAGTTCATTCTCGAGCGCACGCTGGGTATTCCTATTTTTCAAGAGCAGGCGATGAAGCTCGCGATGGTGGCCGCGGGGTTTAGCACGGGCGACGCTGACCGGTTGCGACGGGCGCTCACCAACAAGCGGGCCAACGAGCTGCTGGTGCCCTTTCGGGCGAAGTTCATCGAAGGGTGCGTCAGCCGCGGGTACGATCGCGACTTCGCGGTGCGGTGCTTCGACAGCTTTCGGGGGTTCTCGGAGTACGGTTTTCCCGAGAGTCATTCGGCGTCGTTTGCGTTGATTGCGTACGTGTCGTCGTGGCTCAAGCGGTACCACCCGGCCTCGTTTTGCGCGGCGCTGCTCGACGCCCAGCCGATGGGGTTCTACTCGCCGCACACCCTGGTCGACGACGCGAGACGGCATGGGGTCGAGGTACGGGGCGTCGATGTGAACCGCTCTGAGTGGATCTCGCGAATGGAGGTGATTGAGCAGACCACCCCATTCGTCCTGAGGGACTCGAAGGACCCTGGCCCTCCGCCTTTCCCCCAGACGACTGAACGGGTGGCGTTGCGACTCAGCTTTGCCCTGGTGAAGGGCATACGCGAGGCCTCGGCTCGGCAATTGGTCGCGGCGCGCGACGCCGGGGGCCCGTTCACGTCGATCGCTGACCTGGCACGAAGAACGCGGCTGCCTCGGCACGAGCTGACCCGGCTGGCGCTCGCGGGCGCGTTGAACGGCCTGAGCCACAACCGAAGAAACGCCCTGTGGGACTTGCAGGCCCTGGGCCCCTTCGACGCCGATGACTTGTTCTTCGGCCTGCCGATGGCGACTGACCGGGGCACCTTCTCCGAGATGACGGTGAATGACCGGGTCTACACCGACTATGAGACCGTCGGCCTGTCGCTCGAGGCGCACCCCGTTGAGCTGCTGCGGAGTCAGTTGAAGAAGTTGGGGGCGTTGACTGCTGCTGACCTGCTGCGGGCCCGGCCAGGCCAACACGTGCGCGTGGGGGGGTTGGTGATCGTTCGGCAGCGGCCTCCCACGGCGAAGGGGTTCAGCTTTCTCTCGGTCGAAGACGAGACCGGCATCGCCAACTTCGTCATCGAGCCCAAGAACTTCGAGCGGTACCGGCAAGCCGTGACGGGTACGGCCCTGGTGGTCGGCTCAGGCCGCATCGAACGCAACGGCAAAGTGGTGAACCTGAAAATCGATCACCTCGAAGAATTGGTGCCCGATGGGTGAGCGCTCAAGGGGGAAGGACTGGAAACCCTGAACCGAGAGAAAGCCCGAGGCTCTCATGGTGAGCCTGTCGAACCACGAAACTGAGCTCCAACAACCCGGGCCAGCGTCACATGGTTCGCCGTCGAGCCGAGCAGCTCACTCCGTGTCAGGTCAACCTGCGCGCGGCGCGCGAACTCGAGCAACAGCCCGGGCAACGGCGGGCGACACCAGCAGCTCGGAGGGCCCGCGTCGTGAGTACACACCGCAAGCTCTGCTCCCAACGAGGCCGCTTGAGCCTTCAGCGCCGCAACCTCGCTCTCCGGCACGCCTCGCTTCCACCCGAACACCAACGTCGGGCGCGGGTCAGCGGTCAGCGAGCCCAATTGCTCGAGCGCCACCAGCCGGCCCGCGACTCCCGTCGCCGCCCGCCGAGTAAACGGCACCGTGTCGAGCCAGGCGAAGCCCTCATCAACGACAGGCACCTCGAGCTCCTTGAGCGATCTCAGCTGCGCCATCGGAGGCAGCATCGTGTTCTCCTTGCCTCTGCGCAGCTCGGCAGGGCTCAGCAGCCGCCCGTGCGCCGCCAACATGCGCTCGATCACATTGACCTGGGCATCGGCCAGCGAAGTGTCGAACCACACCCCGCGAACCTTGAGGCCATGCCGCTGCGCCACCGCGAGCACCGGGGCCCTGCTCGCTCGAGTCAAATACGTGTTGTCGAGCACCACCCGAGTCACTCCCTGGGCCAACTGCGCCTCGAGCCGCCGCACCAGGTCGCGCAACGTGCCTCCCGACGTGTCTCGGTTCAGGCGAACGAAGCCACGGCCTTCCCACTCGGCGACCTGCGACGTCTTGCCCGCGCCCTGCAGGCCCATCAACATCACGACTTCACCGTCACGCTCGGCGACTGCACCCGCCCGGCGCACCGCCCTCAGCGCGGGGAACTCCGGCCGCAACAGCTCGAGCTCCTCGGCGCTCAGGTCCGGCACCTGCGACAACGTTCTCGCCACCTCGGCCCGCCGCACCCCGGGTATCACCACGATGTTCGCAGCCACCGCGAGCACTCCGCCCAGCGCGACTGAGGCGGCGGAGACCCCTCGACGGCCAGCCACCTCGCTCAGCACCGGCGTGCGCAACAACCTCGCCACCCGCTTCGGCCCACCCAGCGGCGAATGGGCCATCACGGTCACTCCGCGCTCGAGGCACCGGGCGACGACGCCCGAGTACAGCGGCTCGTCATCGAGCAACGACAACCCCACCTGCACGACCGAAATCGGAGCCACCGCCAGCGCCTCATCGAGCCGCGCCAGGTTCACGTTGCACACGCCAATCGCCCGCACCACCCCCTCATCGAGCAACCCACCCAGCGCACGAACGCTGGTCGCCCACGAGGTCGCTGGGTCAGGCGAATGCAGCAGAAACACGTCAATCGGCCGACCCAAGGCGATGGCCGCGTCGAGAGCGTCTCGGCGAATGCGTGACGCCCGGCCATCGGGCTCCCAGGCGCCCGCAGGTCTCGACATGCCGCCTTTCGTGACGATGAACGCCTCACGGCCCGCCAACGCGCGCCCCAGCAGCCGCTCATTGTGGCCAAGCTCACCCTCATCGAGGGCATACGCATGCGCGGTGTCGAACCACCGAACCCCCGCATCATGTGCCGCCTGAATCGTCGCGACCGCCCCAGCCTCGTCACGGCCAGCCGTGGTCGACAGCCGCATACAGCCAAGCCCTATGCGCACTTACAACCCGTTCGACATGAACACCGTGTACGTCGTGCAAGTGGGCGCTCCACCGCTGACCAGCCGCTTCACCTTGATCACGTAGTCAGCACCGTCTTCTTTCACCAACGTGCCGTCGCGCTCGTAGTACCGCCCCGGAGGGCAGTCTTCATTGTCGAAGAAGCACTCGCTGCTGTGGTCAGCCGTGTCATGCCGGTACACGCACATGCCGATCGAAGGGTCGGTCGACTCGAGGCGAATCTTCACGTTGTACTCTTCGTTGAAGAAGCCTGACGAGTCCTCTCCAAAGAAGCGAATCATGTCGACGTCGTTGCTCGTCGCGAGGAGCCCGGTGAACGAGCGTTGAACGTTGTCTTTGTCTCGAAGCGTACCCATGTCGGTCGCGTCAGAGCAGAACTCCCCTGGGTCGGCGGCGAGGTCGTGGCATTCGCACCCGTCAGCGGCGAGCCCATCGGTGTCGTACCAGCCCGGGTCGCACTTCTCGATCGAGCACACGCCGCCGTTGCAGGCAGGAGACCCGTTGGTAATCGGGCACCCCTCGGCGCAGCTCCCGACCCGCACTGTCACCGGCACCTCAGCGAACGAATTGGCCAGGTCATCGGTCTCGACCGACACCGAGCCGTTGAACGTCGCCGCGGTCTCGGCCCGAAATTGCACCTCGAGCGCGACCCGTTGATCTCGCTTCAAGTGCAGCGGCAGCGCCGGCAAATTCACGAGTGAATACAACGAGCTCGACCCAGCCACGAAGGTGATGTTCTTCAGGGTCAGCGAACCGAACCCGGTGTTGCGCAGCTCGAGCGCGCGAGTCACCACCCACCCCTGCGGCACCGTGCCGAAGTCGATCTTCGAAGGCGAGACCAGCACCTTGGGCTCAGTGACCGTGCCCTTGAGCGACACCACGCTCAACGGAGCCGCCTGATCATTGCTCGTCAGCGCCAGCTGCCCATCGAGCTCACCGGGCGTCGCGCCGTTCAGCTCGAGCGTCACCAGTTCTCGGCCAAGCGGGCCGACCACCAGCGAAGCGCCTCCATCGAGCGGCAGCTCACCACCATCGGCCGCCCACAAGTGAATCGCTCCAAGCGAATCGGTCAAATCGAGCCGGGTCACGACCAGATCAGAGCCACCCTGGTTGACGACCTCGATCGGCAAGCGCCGAGAATGCCCTTTGGGCACCTCTCCGAAGTCGAGGCTGTTGGTCGGCTCAACCGCTATGCGCGGATAGTAAAGGCTCGTGCCCTCGACCAGCACCCGGCCCGATGGCACGCCCGGCGTCGACACCGTCACCTCGAGCTCGGTGTGCAGATACTCCGGAGTCTTCGGAGACCAGGTCATCGGGACCACGATGCCCGAATCGGCGATCATCGAGCGCTGCTCTGGCAAGGCCACCGTGATGCCCGTTGACCCCGCGTCGAGCGCGCTGACATCGAGCGCCACGTTGCCGAAGCCGCCATTGAACACCCTCAGCTCGAGCTTCTTGCTCTTGCCCGTCGGCACCACGCCGTAGTGCAAAGCGGTGGGCGCAATGACCAGCTCAGGCTCTCCAACCAACCGTCGCACCAGCGGTATCGGCAGCGACCCCGGCGGCAACCGGGTCGGGCTCTCATCAGGCGACGCATCGGTGTAGTCAGCGGCGACTACCACCGAGCCCGGCGCAGGGGCCCCTGTCGGCGAATACCGAATCGTGACCTCGAAGCTCGCCCCCGACCCGACGATGAACGGCGGCGTCTCGCTCGAAGTGAATGAAAAATCAGCCGCGGCAGGGCCCGACAACAAGAGCCGCTTCACCGCGACCCGGCGATCTCCGCTCACGGTGACGCGAACCACCTTGGTCTCATCGCAGCCTAAGTTCACGCAGGTGAACGCCACCTGCGCCGGCTCGGCATACAACCCTGGTGGCCGCGTCGGCCCGGTCGGCGTCTTCTTCACGCCGCACGACGCCAGCAGCACACTCATCACACACAGCAAGAGCACTCTCATGGCACGCTGAACTTCCCGTTCGCGCGGACCAGGTCGAGCGCGTACACAGAGTCACCCTTCTTCGCCAAGCTCACCGTCTTCTCTTTGATGAGCTTGCCGTTCACCGAGACCTTCACCGTCGCGCTCGTGCCGTCGTGGCTCAAGCACAGCCGCTCGATGAACTTGGTGATGTCACCGGCGTTCACCGGTATCGAGCCTCCCGAGAGGTACCCGATCAACACGTCAATCGAGATGCCGAGCAGGCCCGCCAGCAGCGCGGTCGGCACCGATTTGCAGCTCTCGAGATACTGCAGCTGCACGCGGTACGTGCCGTCGGTCATCGCGTCGGCGAGCACCACGCGCTCCGGCTCCTCCTTGGGAGGAAACGCGAGCCAGGTCGGAGTGCCGTACGGCGACCAATTCAACGGCGCCGGGTGCGCCTTGT
>JANLPS010000546.1:0-16298 GCA_031367385.1 Archangium sp.
GCACGAGTTGGGCTCGGGGCGCGAAGGTCACCGACGGGGGTTCGAGGCCACCGTTTTCTTGACCGGGCAGCCCGTCACCGCCCCGGCCGCCGCGGCCCATCAGCGAGCCGCCAGCACCACCGGCGTAAACGCAGCCACCCCCACCGCCGCCGAGCAAGCTGGGGGCGCGCCCGAAGTGCGGCACAGATTCGGTCTCGAGGCCCTCGCCCGACCTGCTGCCGAGGGGAAATGCGTCAGTGAGCCCATGGCATGGGGTGCCATCGGGGTTACCGACTTGGTACGGCATCGCGGGCCCGCCACGGTACCCGAAGCCATCGACCCGCACTTCGCCGTCGTTGATCAGCTCGGTCTGAGAGATCAGCGCCACGATGCCGCCGGTGAACCCGTCCCATGGAGCTCCGACGATGGCGCCACCATCGGTCACGGTGAGCGCGGCGTACTCGGGCGTGACGACAACCTGGGTCACCACCGAGGGGAAGGCCCGGGTCAGCGGCGCGTCGAGCTCGATTTGGTTGCCGGCGACCGACCTCGCGCGAGCCCACACGTAGTGCCCCGCGCTCGCGGTGCTCAGGTCGACGGCCGGAGTGGTGCGATCGACCGGCGCGGCGGCGTCGTCTTTCATCTGAATGACGAGCAAGAGGTCGCCTGGCGCGACGACGTCTCCGATGACGGTGAGGGTGTTGGCGCCGAGGTCGGCCGGCGCGTCGAGCCGGAGGTAGCGGTTGACCTGCGAGGGCACGGTGAGGGTGACGGCGCCGAGGTGACCGTCACCGAGCATGAGCTGCGCGTGTGCCGCGGTGACGAGCAAACTGCCGACCAACGCCGACCACCGGTGAATCACCCTGCCATTCTGCGACATCGGCGACCGGAGTCCAATGTACGGCGCTGTCGGTCAGTGGCAGCGTGACAGGCCGACGCGAACGCCGAGCTCTTGCGAAACGACCAGCGCTTCGCGGCGAAAGACCTCACGAAAGGTGGCGCTCGGAGCGTGAACCGACAGGGGGCGCTGGCAGATCATCGCACCCGCGGCGAGGTCGACCAGCACCATCGAGCCCACGAAAGCCCCGTCGCTCTCTGGAGTCGGCAGCCGCTTGGCGCCGGTGGGCGCGGCGAAGAGCACCAGGTATTTCGCTGCCGAGAGGGCCTCGTTGGCTTTGCGATCACCCGTCGTGCGAACCGCGTCGGTGTTCTCGTCGATCAAGAAATGCCAATCAGCCGAGAGGCCCTGCAAGTCATCGAGCTCGATGCTGGGCACCAGATCGTGCGACTGCACCGGCGGGCACACCTCGGGAGGCACCGGCCCCGCAGCGATGATTGACGACAGCCCCGTCAAGCGCGACTCGGCGCTGGTGCCCGAGGTCGGGGCGGGCCTCGAAGGTGTGAGCACGGTAAGCGCCAGCGTGACTCCGGCGGCGAGCGAGACTGCTCCGACGCCGACCCAGTGCTGCCAGGTGAGTCGCATCGCTTAGCGGCTGCGAACGAGCTCGAACAGCTTCTCGAACGCCTGGGGAATCTTCGACGGGTCGGTGCCGCCGCCTTGCGCGCTCTCGGGCTTGCCGCCGCCTTTACCGCCGACTTCGGTGGCCATCAGCCGCATCGCGTCGCCCGACTTGAAGCCCTTTTGAATCACGTCATCGCTGGCAGTGACGAGAATCACGGCCTTGCCGTCAGAGGTCTTGCCGCCCAGGCCGATGATGCCCGACTTGAATTGCTCTCTGAACTTGTCGGAGAGCTGCTTGAGCAAATTGGCGTCGGCCTCGTCGATGAGCCGCGTGAGCACCTTGATGCCGTTGATGTCTTGAATGGTCTCACCCGCACCACCCCCGGCCGCGCCGCCGCCGCTTTGCGCTTTGACCTGGAGCACTTCGATTTTCTTCTCGAGCTCCTTCACCAATTTCTGGGTGCTCTCGATGCGCTTGCTCAGATCAGCCGGAGTCGCTTTGAACAAGTCGCTCGCCGCGCGCAGCTGTCGCTCATGTTGCCGGGTGGCCTGAACGGCCGCGTGGCCGGTGAGGGCCACGATGCGGCGCACGCCCGAGGCGATTGACGACTCCTGGGTCACCTTGAAGAACCCGATGTCACCCGAGCGTTTCACGTGGGTGCCTCCGCACAGCTCGGTCGACTCGGGGTGCACGGTCACGACGCGAACCGAGTCGCCATACTTCTCGCCGAACAGCGCGACGGCGCCGGCGGCCTTGGCCTCGACCAGGCTCATCACCTTGGTCTGCGAATCGGCGTTCTCGCGAACCCAGCCGTTGACGAGATCTTCGATGGTGTCGATTTGCTCGGGGGTGACCGGGCTGAAGTGCGAAAAATCAAAGCGGAGCAGGTCAGGGCCGACGACCGACCCCTTCTGGTTCACATGATTGCCCAGCACGACCTTGAGCGCTTTGTGCAGCAAGTGGGTCGCGGAGTGGTTCGCGCGGGTGCGGTTGCGGCGCTCGACATCGACGCTCGACTCGACCGAGTCACCGACCGAGATGGTGCCCTCGAGCACCTTGACCGCGTGAACGTGCAGGCCACCAGCCGGCTTTTGCACGTCTTTGACCTCGAGCTTGGTGCTCTTGTTGCTGAGCAACCCGGAGTCGCCGACCTGGCCGCCTGATTCACCGTAGAACGGAGACGAATCGAGAATCACCTCGACCGATTCGCCTTGCGTGGCCTTCTGCACCTGGGCGCCGTCTTTGATCAGCGCGAGCACCTTGCCGGTGCCGGTGGTCGCCTCGTAGCCGGTGAACGCGGTCTCGGGCAGCTGCAGGGCGAGCGTCTTGTAGATCTCTCCGATGCCCTTACCTGAGCCGAGCGGGCCTTCGCCAATCGACTCTTCGAGCAGCTGATCAAACCCGGCCTTGTCGATTTCGTAGCCGTTCTCGTGGGCGATGACCTGCGTCAAATCCCAGGGGAAACCATAGGTCTGATGCAGATCCCACACGGTGGCGCCGGGCACGAGCTTCTCTTTTTTCGCGGCGAGCACGCCGAGCTGCTGCTGCAGAATCGCGCGGCCTTTCTTCAAGGTACGGCGAAAGGCGATCTCTTCGTGGCGGGTGACCTCGAGCAAGAAATCGCGCTTCTCGCGCAGCTGCGGGTACGCCTGCGCCATCGCGGCGACGACTGAATCGACGGCCTCGTGAAAGAACGGCTCGTTCAGGCCGAGGTTCTCTTCACCGTGGCGAATCGCGCGGCGCATGATTCGGCGCAGCACGTAGCCGCGGCCTTCGTTGCTGGGTTGAACGCCGTCGGTCACAAGAAACGCGGTGGCGCGCGCGTGATCGGCGATGACGCGCATCGCGACGTCGGGGAGCTGATCAGTCGCTCCGTATTTCTTGCCTGAGAGCTCGGCGGCCTTCGCCAGCAGGGGCGCGAAGAGGTCGATGTCGTAGTTCGATTTCTTGCCTTGAACGACCGAGGCGACGCGCTCGAGGCCGGCGCCGGTGTCGATGCTCGGCTTGGGCAGCGGCGTCAGCGGGCCGTCTTTGACCTTGCGCTCGAACTGCATGAACACGAGGTTCCAAATCTCGAGCCAGTTGTCAGATTCGCCTGCGTGCTCGCCGGGTTTGACCGGGCCGTCGGGCATGTAGAAATAAATCTCAGAGCAGGGGCCGCACGCACCGGTGTCGCCCATCGCCCAGAAGTTGTCTTTGAGGCCGAGTCGCCGAATGCGCTCTTTGGGCACGCCGGTTTTCTCCCACAGCGCGAACGCTTCATCGTCAGCGGGGATGCCGTCTTCGCCCTTGAAGACCGTGACCGAGAGCTTGTCGACTGGCAGGTTCAAGACCTTGGTGACGAACTCCCACGCCCAGTCGATGGCCTCGGCCTTGAAGTAGTCGCCGAACGAGAAGTTGCCGAGCATCTCGAAGAAGGTGTGGTGGCGCGCGGTGAAGCCGACGTTGTCGAGGTCGTTGTGCTTGCCGCCGGCGCGAACGCACTTTTGAGTGCTGGTGGCGCGCTTGTAGTCACGCACTTCGCGGCCGGTGAAGACGTCTTTGAATTGCACCATACCGGCGTTGACGAAGAGCAAGGTCGGGTCGTTCGACGGCACGAGCGACGATGAGACGACGCGGCGGTGCTGCTTGGCCTCGAAAAAGGCCAGAAACGCTTCACGAATTTGCGCGGCGGTGAGTGACGAAGCCATGGGGCGTGAATGCCACAGGGGCGCTCCGAAGTGAATCCTGACGAGGGGGAGCACGCGCGACCCAATCGGGTGGCGGCTTCAGGGGCCCGCGTCGGCAGGTGCGGACGAGGCGTAGGCCTGAAGTGACAACCCCGCGTCGCCGGGCCCTTCGGTGCTCTCGTAGTCGAGCGCGATACGGGTCGTGAAGGTCTGGTCTCCCTCGGTGGGCGTGAAGTTGGCGGTCATCAGACACGATTGGCCAGGCGCGAGGCTCGTCGCGCAGGCGTCGTAGGTCACGCCGTTGATGGTCGTTTGACCGCTCCACCCGGGAAAGGCGAGGTTCGATGGCGATGGACCCCACGAGAATGGTGCGGCCAACGCGAGCACCGAGGTGATGCCAGTGACGGGAGCGCCGCCGCGGTTCAACGCGACGACGTTCATGACGGTGGAGTTGCCGACGACGGCCCAAATGAACGGGTTGCCCAGCTTGGTGAGCTTCAAGAAGCCAACCCGGGTCGCGGTGCCCGAGAGGGTCGTGGTCACACGACTGGAGTAGGCCCCACTCAGGCCCAGCGAGAGCTCGGCGCCTCCATCGGTTTGACCCGAAAACATGACCGACAGCACGCACCCACTTCTGGCAGGCAGGCTCGTCGAGCAGGCGGTCGCGCCGAACATCACTGGGTTCGAAAGCCCGGGAAAGACGCCCGAGGTCCACGCGAAGGGAGCCATCAGGGGTGAGACCTCGGTGATCGTGGCGGGTGCGGAGCCGTTGTTGAACACACCGACCCACTGCGAAATCGGCGTACCGGCGGTGCCAAAATCGATGGGCCGTTGCAGCTGAATGGCCGCGAGTGGGTGCACGTTTTCGCACTTCGAGCCGATGAGCGCTGCTTCGCGCAGGGCCCGGGCGACCTCGGTGTCGAGGCCGAAGGGCACTTCGCTCTCAGGTGGCACCGCGTGGCCGGTCAACGCGACGTAGAAGGTGCACGCAGAGAGGTAGGCGCCGGCGAGCGTGGGGTGGCTGGCGTCTTCTTGAAGCAAGGTGATGCCGGGGTGCTCTTCAGCGACGTGACGAAAGGCCTCACCGACGCACGCCAGCTTGCTGCCGGGCAACGCCCTTGCGACTTCGGCGTACGCGAAGGTGAGCTCGTCTTGAAAGTGGGTGGGGCTTTCGAAGGTCCACGGGTAGTAGCCAGACGCCTGGCCCGCGGCCCAGGTGACGTAAAATATCGGGTGTGCGCCGGCGTCGAGCGCGAGGCCGCCGAAGCGATGCGCGTAGTCGGCGAAGCTCGGGTTGCCGGGCGGTTCGCCGCTTTGGCCTTGAAAGATGATGTGCGTCCATCCTCGTTCTGCGATGCGTGCGCGGGCATCTGAGTTGACCCAGTGGTAGCTGAGCGTGGCGCCGGCGGCGGTGACTTCGTCGACCGCGATGATGGGGGGCGTCGTAGCGGTGGCCGCGATTCGAGCCAGGAGCCCCGGCACGTCGAACACGTAGGTGTAGCTGTTGCCGATGAAGAGGACGCGCAAGGGGCCGGCATCGGCGGCTTCCTCGAGCCCTCCGGCGTCGACCGCTCGCATTTCGCCCGCGTCTGCCTGTTCGTGCGTGTCTCCTGCGTCGGGCGCAGACCCCGCGTCGGGCGTCGAGACCGGGCGGGCGCAATTCGTGAACGTCAGGGCGATGAGGGCCATGAGTACGCGAATTCGAGGGTGACGTTCATGGCGCACGGGCCTGGGTGCGTAGCCGACGCTGCGCGCGCGAACAAGGCTCAGTCTTCGAGGTCTCTGCTCGAGAGATCAGCGTTGTCGCCGGTGCCTCCGGGGAGCTGGTCGGCGCCCAGAGAGGTGACCACCGGCTCGCCGGCTTCGAGCGCGTACCCGAGCGCGCCGCCCCACGGGTCTTTCGGGAGCTTCTTGAGCACCTTGGCCTCGACCATCGCGGCGAAGCCCTCGTCGGTGCTTGGGTAGCGGTTGCGGCGGGCCTTGAACATTTCGACCGAGATGAGGGCGGTGCGCAGGTCTTGCTGGGCGACATCGTGCTTCGCGCCGACCAAGACGCCGACCGCGTAGACCCCGACGGCGGCCATCAGCAGTGACAGAATCGTGATGACGACGACCATTTCAATGAGCGTGAGGCCGCGGGGTTTTCGAGAGCGCATGGCTCCCTTCGGTGCGAGCGCCGTGCCGCGGGTCGCCACAGGAGAGCGGGGTGCGTTCGCGCGTCAAAGTGTCATCTCTCGAAGACGAGGCAGTGCCAATTTTGGTATTTCGCAAAGCCACATGGCGCCAAGCACGGAGTGGAGAGAGCAAATCGCGGCCGACGAAGACGCTCGGTACGGGCGATACGCCGAACAGTTCGCGGCGTTGCAGGCGAGAAACTCGGCGAAGGCGGGTGACGGGAGGGCGCTTCACCGCAAGCAATTGCTGGCGCTAAACGCGAGCTTCGACGTGCTGCCTGACTTGCCGGCGTACGCGAAGCGGGGCCTGTGTGCGACCCCTGGCACGCATCGCGCAGTCGTGCGGTTGTCGAACGGTGGAGCGGTGGCGAGAGCCGATCTTCGCCCCGATATTCGCGGCTTCGCGCTGAAGATCTACGACGTCTCAGGCCCAGCGGCGATGGGAGGCGAAGCGACCTCGCAGGATTTCTTGATGATCAATCACGAGATTTTTTCGTTCTCGACGAGTGACGAGTTCGTGGGGCTCGCGTTGGCGGCCTCGACGGGTGGGGGCGCATTGGTGAAGTATCTTTTCAAGCGCTACGGGCTCTTCGGCACGTTCAAGACGATGCGCAAGTTGGGCAAGACCATCAATGCGCCCTTCTCTGGGTTTGCGACGGAGCGCGTATCGACGGCCGCTCCGCTGGCGTGGGGGCCGTACGCGGTGAAGGTACGAATGGTGCCGCGCGGGACGAATGCGGTGAATGCAGACGCGAAGAATGATTGGGCCGCCGACATCAAGACCCGCCTCGCGAAGGAAGCGTTGTCGTGGGAGTTTCAGGTGCAGTTCTTCGAGAGCGAGGCGACGACTCCGATTGAGAACCCCTCAGTCGCGTGGCCTTCGCCGTGGGTCACGGTGGGGCGGTTGACGCTGCCCGTTCAGCGCTTCGACGACGCGGCGTTCGACGCGAAGATCGAGAAGGCCAAATTCGACCCGTGGAATGCGCTGATGGCGCACCGGCCCCTCGGCGATGTGATGCGCGCGAGAAAAGCGAGCTACTTCGCGAGCCAGAAGGCGCGTCACGCGGAGTGAGGAAGCTCCTGGTTGCAGCCGCGGCTTTGGCAGCAGTGCTCTGTGGAGGTTGGTTCATTCGCAAGGAGTTGGCGATGCGAGCCGAGCTGACCGTTACGTCACGCTGGGCAACGATTGCCGATGCCCTCGATGGAGGCATGTTCGCCCGGGGTTGGCTGCCACGTCAGCTACCTCGCGATGCAACGAACCTCGTTGAGCGTCACGACCTCGATACCAACTACATCTTCGGCGTGTTCAGCAGCGACCCAAGCCAGAGTTTGGCTCCCGGGCGTTTGCCAGCAGAGTTCGGCCAGTTGGCCAAGTCTGCGGCTGAGGAGCTCGGCGATTCGAGAATTGAAGAGCTCCGGACCGGGTCAGACTTCGCTGTCGTCTGCGAAACAAAGTCTGGCCACGAGTCATTTGCGATCGTTATCGATCGGCGTTCAGGCAACGGTTTGTTCTGGAATTGGGCTCATTGCGACTGACCCAAGGTGACGGCGGGTCCTTCGACTGCGGCCCTTCAGGCCTTCGCTCAGGATGACCGGGGGGGACGTGCTCATTTCGGCAGAATCACGGCGCCGCGTGAACGGCCCCAGGCGACGACCAAGCACAGCACGCCGAGCACGGTCGAGCCCACCATCTTGTCGGGCTCACCAATGAGAACGTGCGTGCCTGCCGCTCCGGCCATGATGATGAAGAGGCCGAGGGCGGCGAAGACCGTCAACTTCGGCATGATCCTCGAGGCTGAGGGCACGATGAGACCAATCGCGCCAAGCAGCTCGAGCACGCCGATGCCCTTCACCATGAGCGGCGAAAAATGCGCTACCCAGGCCTGCGTGACCACGAGCTCGTCGACGGGCTTCAGCACTTTCATCAAGCCAGTCACCACGAACGTGAGCGCGAGCAACACCTGCAGCGCCCACAATGCGTAGTTCATCACTTTGCCGCTTCGAACTTGTGGCGTGGCTTCGGTTGAGGCGTTCATACCTCAAGGCCTTACTCCTCTTACTCAGAGGCCGATGACGTCATTTACGCGTTCGGCGAAATAGTGCTGCAGCCGGTCGCGCGCCTCGCCGCGGTAGATCAGCACGTGCGCGGGTCCGCACAGTGTTTCCTCGGTCGCTGGGCCGACGGCTCGTTCAATCGCAACACGGTCGAGGCCGTCAGCGATGATCAGCCCCATGCTCTTCGGGTCTCGAAACCACTGCCGCGAAATGATGCCCAGGTACGGGGTCTGAAGCGCTTCGTCGAATGAAACGACCGTCACTTTTTTCGCCAGCAACGTGAGTGGCTTCGCGTGCCAGTAGTCACCAATCGCTGACCCTGCCTCGAGGGCATCGAGGCACTCCGCGGTGATTCGCTCGGTTGAGGCAGGCGGCACTCGCGGTGCAAGCTCTGCATTCATCACGACATACGCCGTCAGCCCAAGGCCGAGTGCCACGCGCACCACTGGCCACTGCGCGCCCACCGCCACCAGCGTCAGCCCGCAGCTGATCAACAGCCAGAGCAAATACCGAGACCAGCCAGAGTCGACGAAATTGCCGGTGATGAGCACTGAGGCGACCGTCATCAAGGTCGCGAGCATCGCCATGAGGCAGACCGCTCGAAGCTCACGTCGAGCCACGCTGATCAGCAGCAACGCCACGCCCATCATGGGCAACCCCAAGCGAACGACTCCGTCGAAGGTGGCCCAGTCGGCCGCGAAACGCGCCCAATCGAAGCTTGAGAAGCCTGGAAGGGCGCCCGCCCGAAACGGGAGCACCAAGCGGCTCAACAGCAGTCCGGCGAATGAAGTCAGAGCGCCGACAAACCACGCTGGTCGACGAGCGCGATCGAAGGTCACCGCGAGCACCATCGCCGGCCCCGCCCACCCCACCACGAACAAACCGTCAGACAGCCCGCTGATCAGGCACAGCGCGCCCAACCCCAGCCTCGACTTGCCAGCCAGCACCCACCACGTCGCGCCGAGGGCCGAGAGCACTGCTCCAGTGTGGTACGCGGGCAACCACAGCTGACTGAGCGGCTCGTGGCTGCGCAACCCGGCGAGCAACATTGCGGCGATGAAGGCCATCGCGAGCGGGCCCGCCGAGCGGTTGATCAGTCGACCGACGCCGAGCACCAAAACAATCAGCGCCACCACTTGAAGCGCCGCGCTCGAATACTGGGCCCCGTCGCGGGTACCCAACACCACGTGCGAAGCCGCAGCGAACACCAGGTCGGGAAAGAGCGATGGCGCGGGTGTCAGGTGCCATTGCCAAAAGGGGTGCCCACGCCCGAGCACGTCTTCGACCAACATCGCGGGGTAGACCACGTCGGCGTTGAAATAAATGGCTGCTCCGCCCTCGGCACCGAGGCGGCTGAGCCAGCTCACGAGCGTCAGCGCCAGCAGCCCCCCTGCGACCGACCATTCGGCGATGTGCAGGGCTCGGCGTTGAGGCATGGTGTCGCGCGCCGTTCTCAGATCGCGCAACAGAATGAACTTTGCTAGCTGTATTGCTGTTCAGACGTGCTGCTAAAGGCCATCCCCCGGCCACTCCGTGGAGCTCATTCGATGCGTACTCCCTTGATTTCGCTCGTAGTTCTCATTGCAACCGCTGCCTTCGCGGCACCGGTGCAGCCCTCTGTTCCAGCCAAGGTGGCCTTCGATCGCGGCGAAAAGGCCCTCGGTGATGCGAAATACACAGAGGCCGTGCAGGCCTACCAGGAGTCACTCAAGCTGACTCCGGGCTACGCGGGAGCGCTCAACGGCCTGGGGAGCGCCCAGTTCAAACAGAACCTGCGCGACGAGGCGATCGCGAATTTCAAGGCCGCCACCGTGGCCGACCCGACCTTCAAGCTGGCCTGGTTCAACTTGGGGTACGCGACGCGCAAGACCCAAGACTTCGCCACCGCCGCGGCCGCGTACGAGAAGTACACCGCGCTCGACGCGAATGACGCCGACGGGTTCTACGGCCTGGCCGAGAGCTACAAGGCCCTCAACCAGAACGACAAGGCCATCGCCGCGTACGAGGCGTACCTGAAGAAAGAGACCCGAGCGTCGGAACAGAAATGGATCGACCGCGCCAAGGAGTCGATCGCCACGTTGAAAGCAGCAGCGGCGCCTGCTCCAGCGGCGGTGGTGGTCGCTCCAGCCCCAGCCCCAGCACCAACTCCGGTTGCGGCCGCCCCGACCCCGACCCCGGCTCCCGCTCCAGCTCCAGCTGTCGCGACGACCGGCACTGCGGCCGCCCCGATGGGTGGAGGCGCCGCGCTCTCACCGTTGGCCGCGCGTCGTGTGGCCGAGGGCGACAAGCTGATGGCCGAGAAGAAGTACCGCGAGGCCTCGTTTGCCTACCAAGACTCCGTCAACGCCGACCCGAACAACATCGAAGCGCTCTTCAAGCTCGGCAATTCGTACGCGGTGCTCGGCTACTACTCTCAGGCCATCGAGCAGTGGTCGAAGGTCACCACCCTCACCCAAGACACGGCGACCAAGAAGAGCGCGCAAGACAACATTTCGCGCGCGCAGACCAAGATGGCGCAGGTCGGTGGCGGGTCTCCGCAGGAGCAGAACAAGGCCCCCGGCACCGGCCCGGTCGCCGACACCACTCGGGCGCAGGCCCGTCAGTACTACGAGCAAGGCGTGCAGCTGATCACCCAGCGTCGATACGGTGAAGCGCTCAATTATTTGAACGAGTGTCTCAAGCTCGAGCCGGCGTTGGCGGTCGGGTACATCGCGCGCGGCTCGACGCTGATTGGTCTGCGCCGCTTCGCCGAGGCCGCGGTCGATTATCAGTATTCACTCAAGCTCGACCCGAGCCTCTCAGCGCCGTTGTACGGCCTGGCCGAGGCGTATCGCGGCCTGGCGCGCGTCGACGACGCGAAGGGCTACTACCAGAAGTACGTCGCCTCGAACGCGACCGACGTGCGGCCCGAGCTGCAAAGCGATGCGCGCTCGAAGCTTGGCCAGTTGAAGTGAACGGGGCGCCATGAATACCGACATCAAAGCGATTACCGAGGCGGTGGCGCGCGAGAGTGCGTTCGTCGAGCCGCTGTTGACCGAGACCCAGAAGGTCATCGTCGGGCAGAAGCCCTTGCTCGAGCGGGTGTTGATCGGCTTGCTCTGCAGTGGTCACGTGTTGCTCGAAGGCGTGCCCGGTTTGGCGAAGACGCTGACGGTTCGCACCTTCGCCGACGCGATCAGCGCGCAGTTTCAGCGCATTCAATTCACGCCTGATCTGCTGCCCGCCGACCTGATCGGCACGGTCATCTACAATCAGCAGACCTCGAGCTTCGCGGTGCGCAAAGGCCCGGTGTTCGCGAACGTGATTCTGGCTGACGAAATCAATCGCGCTCCCGCGAAGGTGCAGTCGGCGCTGCTCGAGGCGATGCAAGAACGCCAGGTCACCATCGGCAACAACACCTTCCCCCTGCCTTCGCCGTTCATCGTGTTGGCGACGCAGAACCCGATCGAGCAAGAGGGCACCTACCCGTTGCCCGAAGCGCAGGTCGACCGGTTCATGCTCAAGGTGGTGGTCGGCTACCCGACGCGCGAAGAAGAAAAAGAGATTCTGAACCGCATGTCGGGCGACACCATGCCCCGGGCGAGCAAGGTGATTTCGCCCGAGGCGATCGCTCGTGCGCGCGCGGTGATGCACAGCATTTACGTCGACGAGAAGGTCAAAGACTACATTCTGAACATCGTGTTCGCGACCCGTGAGCCGCTCAAGTACGGGCTCAAAGATCTGACCGACTTCATTCAGTATGGCGCTTCTCCGCGTGCGACCATCTCGCTGACCCAGGCGGCCAAGGCCCACGCGTTCTTGCGGCACCGCGGCTTCGTGACGCCCGAAGACGTGAAGGCGATTGGCCTCGATGTGCTGCGGCACCGGCTGGCGCTGACCTACGAAGCCGAAGCTGAAGAGCTCACCACCGAGCGCATCATTCAGCGGGTCTTCGAGCGGGTCGAAGTACCGTAAGGGGGCGCTTCGATGCTTCCGCGCGAGCTGATCAAACGCATTCGCAAGCTCGAGATCGCCACTCGCAAAGTGGTCAGCTCGGTGCTGTCGGGCCAGTACCACTCGGTCTTCAAAGGCCGCGGCATGGCCTTCAGCGAAGTGCGTCAGTACCAGCCCGGCGATGAAGTGCGCACCATCGACTGGAACGTCACGGCGCGCATGAACGACGCGTACGTCAAGGTCTTCACCGAAGAGCGAGAGCTGACGGTGATGTTGATGGTCGACGTCTCGGCCTCGGAGTCATTCGGCTCGGTCGATCGCAGCAAAGCCGAAATTGCCGCCGAGGTCGCCGCGCAGATCGCCTTCTCGGCCATCGCCAACAACGACCGGGTCGGGCTGATTCTGTTCAGCGATCAGATCGAAAAAGTGGTGCCACCGCGCAAGGGCCGCTCGCACGTGCTGCGGCTGGTGAGCGATGTGCTGTCGTTCACGCCGAAAGGCAAGGGCACCAACCTGTCGGTGGGGCTCACCTACCTGACCCACGTGGCCAAGCGAAAAACCATCGCGTTTCTGGTCAGTGATTTTCTCGCCAAAGACTACGAGCAGGCGCTGCGCATCGTCGCGCGCAAGCACGACCTGGTGCCGGTGACGCTGATCGACCCGCTTGAAGAGAAATTTCCCGCGATGGGGGTGGTCGATTTCGAAGACCCTGAGACTGGGCAGCGATTCACCGTCGATACCTCCGACCCTCGGGTTCGCGGGCGCTTTGCGCAACACATGGCGGCCCGACGCGATGAGCGAAACAAGCTGTTCAAGAAACTGCAGCTCGACTCGGTCGAGCTGAGGGCGAATCAGGAATACAGCTCGGCGCTGCAGAAATTTTTCAGGCTGCGCGCTCGGCGCATGGCCGGTTGATCGGCAGACCACATCGGCCCACACGGCGCTTCAAGGTGGCGTGCGCAGAGTGCCCGTAGCAAGCTCGAGAGCCCGGCATGTCGAAGAAAAAGCCCGAAGACGAAACGCTGCGCGGGGCACCCGACTTCGAGAGCGGCGATTCGACCAAGAGCCCGTCAGGCGCTTCGCCGGCAGTCGCCCGACCCTCATCGGCTTCGCTGCGTGCCGTCGCGCCAGAGGTCTCTCAAGGCGTGTGGCGCGAGCGGGCCTACGTGCCGCGGGCGGTGCTGACGGGCGACGAGGTGATCTCGGGCCTCGAGACCGGCCTCCGCAACGTGCTGAGCAACGCGAATCACCCGGCGGTCGCGTTTCAAGAGGTGCGCACGGCGTGGGTGCCGTTCTTGCGCCAAGCCCTCGAACAGACCGGAGGCGACGGCATCGACGCCTGGTTGACGCGGGTGCTCCGCCCCCCTGGCCGCCGCGCGATGGACCCGCTGTTCGACGACCTGCTCGCGCAGCTGCGCCGGCTGCGTTCGTCACGAGAGCTGGCGCAGTTCGAAGAAGAGGCGCTCAAGGCTTCAGAGCTGGTTCGAAAGGCCTTCGCCCGAGAACAGCCGCGGCGGCTCTCGTTCAAGCAGATGGAGCTCGAGCTCGAAGGCAAGCTGGAGATCGACGACCTGCTGCTGGCCGGCTGCTGCGATGACAATGAGCTTACGCACCGCCTGGCCGAAATCGGCAAGACGATGGAGCAGTTGCGAGATCAAATTCGAACGCTGCCCGGCAGCAAGCCTGCGGGCATGTTCGGTAATTTCACCCGGCTCAAGGCCGAGATGCGCGTGCTCGACGGAGAGATCAAGCGCCGAGGCCTCAAGGCCTAGCTCAGCATGCCGGTGACGACCTTGCCGGCGGGTATCGACGCGTTCACCACCCCAGCGTCGATGCCGACCGCGGTCATCACGGTCTTGCCAAAGGCCGCGAGCGTGTCGATGGCCGCGATGTCGGCACCGGCGGCGCCTTTGCCGGTGGCCGACTCGATGTCGAGCGCGCCGAAGTCTCCGGCGACTGGGGTGACGCCGCCGATGACTCCGCCGCGAAACGGCTTGCCGATGGCGATCGACACCTGGTGGTTTTCGTTGTGTTGCCGCCCCGTGCTGCTCGCCGGGCCCAGGGTGCGCCCGAACACATTGAGCGACAGAAAGCTGACCTTGTCTTGCAGGCCTGCGCTGCTCAGCTGCGACATCAACGAGCCGATGGCGCTCACGCCGCTGAGGGTCTGCGCGGTCTCGGTGACCAGGCCGTCGTCGTGGTGGTTGTCACCCCCGAACGGTATGTGCACGGTGACGACCGGCGTGACGTTCATCTGAATCAGCGCCAGGGCCGCGGTGATCTGCGCGGGCACGTCGTTGTTGGTGATCGAATCGAGCGAGGCCAGCAGCTCTTGCCGAATGCCGCGAATTTGCGCCTGCGAGGTGATCAGCGAGTCGAGGTACGAGCGCTGGGCCTTGGTCGCCGAGGTCTTGAGCACGTCTGAGAGTTGATTCAGCGTCGTGTCTCGCAGCCCCTGCAGCGCGCCCAGCGGCCCCTGCGGGTTCGCGAGGGTGGCCTTGAGCGAGAGCGGCGGCAAGATCGGCAGCGCGGCACCGTTGTAGCTGAGGCCCTCGCTGGGCGAGCTCGCTCCGAGCGTAATCGGCTGCGATTGAATGGTGCCGAAGCAGGTGGCCAGATTCTTCGCCAGCAGCGAGGGGAACATCTCGCTCGGCTTGATCGCGCCCATCAGCCGCAGCACTTCGGGCTCTTTGGGGTGAATCGGGGTGTTGGTCTTCACGTGCCAGAACGCGGTGCGATCGAGCACGTTTTGCGGCAGCTGCGCCCAGGGCTTCGCACCGATGACGGTCTGCGCCCCCAGCCGCATCGAGGTCGCGGCCATCGCCGGGTCGTCGGGGTGAAAGATGTTCGCGTCGAGGTAGCACCCCGGGGCGTTCGCGTTGATCGGGTCGCCCAGGCCCGAGGTGTTGAGAATCAGGTACTGGGCTTTGTCTCGATTGCCGCAGGCCGGCAGCCCATCGGCGAGCGCGCGCTGCGGGTTGAGCAAGAATGAAATCGGCAGCCCGGTGGCGAGGGCCCGGAGGCCAATGTCGCCAGCGCCGAGCAGGGTCGACAGCAACGCACGTCGTCGTGAAATGATCATGGTCTCTCTCACATTCCAACGCCGATGAAGGTGGGTGACAGACAGGCCGTCACGAAGGTCGACTTGAGCGAGTCGCTCTTGCCCTGCGTCTTTCGGGCCTCGCTAAAGTGGGTCTGCAGCAGCGTCTTCACCGGCGTGAAGCGTGAATCGGCCGGCGCGATGCCCACGACGATGCTGACGAAATCACTGATCGCCGTGTCGGGGTCGGTGCTCACCCAATGCTTCGCGTTCGGCTGCGAAGCGCTCACCGCGGAGTCGATCACCAGCCCCGCGACCTGCACGCAGATGTTCTCGAGCGCCGCTCGGTAGAAGAGGGTGGGCTGGTTGGGCAACACCGGTTCGGTCGCGCCCCGGCCGTACCCATCGGAGGGCATGCCGCTGACGATTTGGGGCACCGCTCCGACGCCGACCTTCTTGCCCAAGACCAGGGTGAGGCCGCAGACATCGCTCAGCCCGAGCCGGCCGTTGAGCGCGGCACAGAGGTGATCTCGCCGGGTCACTGCGATGACTTCTCCGTTGGTGCCATTGGTGGTGCTGGGCGACAGGTTGGTGACCAGCGGCGACGACATCAGCTCACGCACCAGGGTCGCCCATGAAAAATTCGACGACGAGAACGCAGCGACGACGCGTTGAAACTCGGGGTCGCTCGGCACGCACGGCGCTGAATTGGCGTAGGTGCACAGCTTTTGAGCCCAGGCTCCCGCCACGGCAGGGTGTTGGGCCAACACCTTCGCGAAGTCATCGATGTTCGAGACGGTGGTGTCGACCCCGCGAAAGATGAAGCGGCCTTTTTGGGCGATCAACGCCTGGTCGGTCTGGGGGTAGTAGAACCACGACCAGGTGCTCGAGAGAATCGAGCGGCTCGGGTCGAGAAGGCGGTGGCAGGCGTAGCACTCGGTCGACCCTGCGTGCGCCGCGTCGAGGCCTGGAGTCTGCGGCGAAG
>JANLPS010000355.1:0-24842 GCA_031367385.1 Archangium sp.
AGCTCACCCTCGGGCTCGTGTTCTTCGGCGAACGCGACCGCGCCCGTCAGGCACACCAGCAGCGAGAGCAATTTCGAGTATCTGCGCATGACTACCTTTTTGTTTTCGTCCACAAGACCGCTTCGAACGCGACGCCTACCAGAAACGAAAAGACCACTCCGAGCCCAAACGAATGGCTGTCGTGCGCGCCGAAAATCGACAGCTTTGGCGCGAGCAGTAGCAATACCAAGCGGCACGTAAATGCAATGACAAAGACGCTCAGCACCACGATGGTCGCCAACTGGGTATTCGTACGACTGAAAAGCAGCATGACCCCCACTTCGAGCGCCAAGAGCACGAGCGAGCAGCCCGCTCCGGTCAGCCCTGAGCTCAGCGCCTCGGTCATGGGCTCGGAGGCTTGTCGCTGGGCGGGGTCTGCGTCGATTTGATCTTCGAGGCGGTGTAGCTGAAGACCGCGAGACCAATGATGCCGCCGATGACCGGGCCCCAGATCACGCCCTGGCCCTTGGTGGTGACGCCGAAGTGGTCCAACCCGTAGCCGATCAACGAAAAAGCGATCACCGCCGACACCAGTTGGCTCAGTGCGTTGAAGGCCGGAGCCGTCTGCCGAGCCACCTTGGCCTCGGGTGAGAGCTGCTTGTCGTCGTCTTGGCTCACGTGAAACCGAAGGCGCTACCAGAGCAGTCTGGGCGCGGCAACCTTCGAATGGAGGCCCTACTTCGCTTGTTGGGTGCGGTTGGCGTTCGTGGTTAGAGTCGCCCGCGTGAGTCATACCCCCGACGACAGCGGCAAGTTCGAAACGCACATCGGCCAAGACGTGATCAACGAGGCCCTCAAGAGCGTGGCGAAGGCCAAGGCGGTCACTCAAGGCGTCGAGGTGCCCCTCGAAGGTCAGGTGCCGTACGACGAAGAGCCGACCCAGGTGGGGCCGGCCCAGATACCCGAGCTCGATTCATTGCGCACCGAGCTCGAGATGTCGCAGGGCCGCGGGCGTGACCTGATGCAGAAGCTCAAAGACGAGCACGAGAAGATGCTGCGGGCCGCGGCCGACCTCGAGAACTTCAAGAAGCGCGCGCAAAAAGAAAAAGAAGAAGTGCAGAAGTACGGGGCCGAGAAGCTGCTCAAAGACTTTCTGCCCATCTTCGACAACTTCGACCGCGCGCTCGAGCACGCCAAGGGCCCGGGCGACTTCGAGAGCCTAAAGAAGGGCGTCGAGATGATGCGCAAGCTCTTCGAAGACACGCTGGGCAAGCACAACGTCAAGTCGTTCAGCACCAAGGGCAAGCCGTTCGACCCGACCCTGCACGAGGCGATGACCGCGGCCGAGACGACCGAGCTGCCGCCCAACCACGTGCACACCGAGGTGCTGCGCGGCTTCACCTTGAACGACCGCCTGGTGCGCCCGGCGTTGGTGATCGTCTCGAAGGCCCCGGCGGTCGCCGCGGCGGCTGAACCGGCGGCGGCCGAGGCACCTGCGCCCGCGGCTGACGACGCTGCGAAGCCCTCCGAGTCTTAAGCGCTCCTGGGGCCACGACTTTGAAACTTTTTTACGTCTCGTTGAGGGGGCTATGGGAAAAGTAATCGGCATTGATCTGGGCACGACGAACTCATGCGTCGCGGTGATGGAGGGCGGGGAGCCGGTCGTCATACCCAACAGCGAGGGCAGTCGAACCACGCCGTCGATGGTCGCCTTCACCGATTCAGGTGAGCGCCTGGTCGGGCAGATCGCCAAGCGGCAAGCGGTCACCAACCCCGAGAACACCGTCTACGCGGTGAAGCGGTTGATGGGCCGGCAGTTCGACTCGGCCGAGTCGAAGCGCGCGACCACGATGGTGCCGTACAAAATCGTGGCCTCGCCCAACGGTGACGCCTGGGTCGACATTCGCGGCAAGCAGCACAGCCCCCCCGAGATCTCGTCGATGGTGCTGGTGAAGATGAAGGCCACCGCCGAAGACTATTTAGGAGAGGCGGTCACCGAAGCGGTGATCACGGTGCCCGCGTACTTCAACGACGGTCAGCGCCAGGCCACCAAAGACGCCGGCCGCATCGCAGGTTTGACCGTGCTGCGCATCATCAACGAGCCCACGGCCGCAGCGCTCGCGTACGGCCTCGACAAAGACGACCAGACCAAGAACGAGAAGGTCGCGGTCTACGATTTGGGTGGCGGCACCTTCGACGTTTCGATTCTCGAGCTCAGCTCGGGCGTCTTCGAAGTGAAGTCGACCAACGGCGACACCTACCTGGGCGGCGAAGACTTCGACAACAAGCTCATCGACTGGTTGGCCGAGCGCTTCAAGACCGCCAACGGTGGCATCGACCTGCGCAAAGACCGCATGGCCCTGCAGCGCCTCAAAGAGGCCGCCGAGCGCGCCAAGCACGAGCTGTCGAGCGCGAGCGAGACCGAGCTCAACCTGCCCTTCATCACCGCCGACGCGTCGGGCCCCAAGCACTTGCAAGAGACCGTCAACCGCCAGACCTTCGAAGAGCTGGTCAAAGACCTGATCGACCGCTCGGTCGAGCCGTGCCGCACCGCGCTCAAAGACGCCCGGCTCGAGGCCAAGCAGATCGACCAGATTCTGTTGGTCGGTGGCATGACCCGCATGCCGGCCATCGTTGCCAAGGTGAAGCAGATCTTCGGCAAAGACCCGCACAAGGGCATCAACCCCGACGAGGTCGTCGCCATCGGCGCCGCGATTCAGGGTGGCGTGCTCAAGGGCGAGGTCAAAGACGTCTTGCTGCTCGACGTCACGCCGCTCTCGCTCGGCGTCGAGACCGCTGGCGGGGTGTTCACGAAGATCATCGACAAGAACACCGCCATTCCTTCGAAGAAGTCGCAGGTGTTCTCGACCGCGACCGACAACCAGCCGTTGGTGTCGGTGCACGTGCTCCAGGGTGAGCGCGAAATGGCGGCTGACAACAAGACCTTGAGCCGCTTCGAGCTGGTTGGCATACCCCCCGCGCCGCGTGGCGTGCCGCAGATTGAAGTGAGCTTCGACATCGACGCCAACGGCCTGGTGCACGTGTCGGCCAAAGACCTCGGCACCGGGCGTGTGCAGCAGGTGCGCATCGTCTCGAACTCCGGCCTGACCGAGGCCGAGATTCAGAAGATGGTGAACGAGGCGACCTCGAACCTCGACTCTGACAAGAAGAAGAAAGAGCTCGCTGACCTGAAGAACAACGCCGACGGGTTGATGTACACGACCGAGAAGTCGATTGAAGAGTACGCCTCGCTGCTCTCTGACAAAGACAAAGACGAGATCAAAGCCGACCTCGAGAACCTGAAGAAGCAGCTGACCACCCTCGACCCTCCGAAGATTCGCGACGCCATCAAGCAGCTCGAAGGCTCGGCCTACCGAATCGCCGACGCGATTTATTCAGCAGAGACCAAGGCCGCCGAGGCCACGGCAGCGAAGAAATAATGCTCACCTTCGACTCGCTCGAGGAAGAAGTTCGTTTTCTTCGCGGGTTGGTCGCGGTGCAGCGCATGGCCGACGAGGTGCTTGAAGACTGCATCGAGCGCAACCTGGGGCTCGCGGCGGCGGCCGACGTGTTTCTCACCCAATGCGCGCGCATGATTCACGCCAGCGGCGCGTTTCTGCAGGTGGTCGGGTCTGACGGCCCGGCGCTGACCCGGGTCTGGGGCAGCGAGTACATCGACGTCACCGGGTGGTCGCAGGTCAAGGGCGCGCAGGCGTTGCCCAGTGACAAGACGGTGTTCGTCGCCCAGCTCGACATCGGCAGCATTCAATTGGGGTGCCTGGGCTTCGTGCTCACCGGGCACTTCTCTGACGGCGGCGCGCAGGTCATCGAGCTCGTCAACGCGATCGCCGAGATGTTCGACAGCACGGTGCTCTCGTTCATGGCGCTGACCGAGGGCCAGACGGTGCTCGAGCGGCTCAGTGAGCTTGGGCACTCAGGGGAGTTCGCTCCGCACGCGCGCATCGGCAAGTACGAGCTGCTCAACCCGCTGGGCACCGGTGGCATGGCGCAGGTGATGGTGGCGCGCACGGTGAACCCGGGCGGCGTGTCTCGGCTGGTGGCGCTCAAGCGCATCTTGCCGAAGTTGGCCGAAGACGAGGCCATCGTTCATCAGTTTCTCGACGAGGCGAAGCTGGGCATGCGCCTCAACCACCCCAACCTGGTCACGATCTTCGATTTCGGCCAGGCCGGGGGCAACTACTTCTTGGCGATGGAGCTGATTCGCGGCGTCGACTTCGACCACATCGTGTACTGGCCGCACGGGCCGCTGGCTCCGGCGCTGGTGACCGCGGTGCTCTCGCAGGCGCTCGAGGGGCTGCACGCGGCGCACGAGCTGCGGGGCGATGACACCTTGCCGCTGGGGCTGGTGCACCGCGACTTGTCGCCGCACAACATCATGGTGGGCTTCGACGGGCGGGTGAAGATTCTCGACTTCGGAGTCGCCAAGATGCGCGACCAGCGCACGGTGACCTTGCCGGGCATCGTGAAGGGCAAGCCGCTCTACATGTCACCCGAGCAGGCGACGGCCGAGCGGGTCGACCGGCGCAGCGACATCTTCGCGATGGGGTTGATTCTGTACGAGGCCATCGTCGGGTCGCGTGCGTTCGACCGCCGTGACGACACCAAGACGATGGAGGCCATCGTCAACGAGCAGCTCCCCAAGCCGCCCAACGTGCACGCGGCGCTGTGGGTGGTCATCGCCAAGGCGCTGCAGAAGCTGCCCGAGAACCGGTACCGCAACGGGCTCGAGATGGCGCAGGCGCTGCGTGAGGCGGTCGAGCCGATGAAAGATCACGAGCTGGGTACGCTGGTAGCGTCGCGGTTCGCGCGGCGGGTCTCCGAGGTCGCCCAGTGGGAGCAGACCAAGAACCTGCTCGCCTCGAAGCGAAAGAAGTGAAGCTCGCGTGGGTCGTGTTGCTGGCCGCGTCGTGCACCGAGAAGACGCGCACGACAGACACCAGCTCGAAGACGCTCGGTTCATCGGCCGCCCGGAGTGCCTTTCTCTGCGCGTATGCGCTGTGCCCGACAGTGCCGAAAGACGCGGCGTTTCACGTGGTGTTTCATGACAATTCCCGCGGGTTGATTTCGGGGCCGAGCGACGGCGAGACCGTGGCGGTGGTGAAGATCGACCCTGATCAGGCCGAGCTGTGGACGCGGGGGTGCGAGCCACGGGTGCTCGAGGCGAGGCCCCAGTGGGCGAAGCCGTTGCTGGCGGAGCGGCCGGAGTGGGCCTTGAAGTCGCCGCCCGATGCGTACGCGTGCGGGGAGGATGAGACCCGGCTGATTCACGTGAAAGAGGGCTTCGTGCTCTGGCGGGTGGTGGCGCGCTAACGACCGCGTTAGTTCTCACTCTGCGGCGTTCTCGAGCGTGCACGTTTCGCGTCCTGAGCGTTTAGAGCGGACGGCGCGGATCTACGCATATGGTGGCGGGTCTGCGGACGGCGCTCGTGGGTCTTGGCGACGTGCTTGCGGTCTCGGGTCGGAGCTCGCGGGTCTCGGGGGCGGCTCTTGCGGGTCTCGCAGCGGCTCTTGCGGGGGTGTGCAACCGAGACCTTCGGTAACGGTGTGAGGTCCGAGTCTCGGTGACCGAGGTGTTGGCAGCGGTGTCCGAACTCGGGGTGAGGTGCTGTCTCTCACGCGAGATCAATTTCTGAACGACGTCGAAAAGGTGCTCGGGCCCGCCGCGCTCGCGTCGCTCACCGAAGAGCAGACCAACTTCTTCACCTACGTGTACTTCAACGCCGGGCCCGGGTTCGGCCTGCGACGCGTCAAGAACGAGGGCCTCGACTACTTCAGCCCGCAGACCGCCCCTGAAAACATCATGAACGCGCGAAACAACGCGCTGATTCGCGTCGAGACCGCAAACGTCATTCAAAAACTGAACATCTTCCCCCCGGTTTAGCGCTTCGACTTCTTGCCCGGCTTCTTCTTCGGAGCGGCCTTCTTCGCCGTCACTTTCTTCGCCGAGACCTTCTTCTTCGCCACCGCCTTCTTCACGGGCGCGGGCGCAGGCGCGGGCTTCTTCGCGGTGGCCTTCACCGCCGGCGCGTGAATCACCGCTTCAATCGGGTGCCCATTGAGCGGGTCGATCACGAACGCGCCGTAATAATTCGGGTGGTACTCGGCGCGAACGCCCGGAGCCCCGTCGTCTTTCGCGCCGCTCATCAACGCCGCCGCGTGAAACGCATCGACCGCCGCTCGCGACTTGGCGGTGAACGCCACGTGCTGCGGAGTCGTGCCGGCCGGTGCCTGCTTGAGCCACAGATACGGCTTGGTGTCGCCGAAGCCGACCAGCGTGCCGAACTCCATCAGCGGGTGAAAGCCCAGCGGAGCGAGCACCGTGGTGTAGAACTTCTTGCTCGCTTCGTAATCAGAAACCGAAATCGTGAAGTGGTCGATCATACAAAGCGGTTTGCTCGACCCGGCGCGCGCGAGCAAGCGAATTACCGCTCCAGCGACAGCTCCTGCAGCAGCTCGAGGTCGGCCGACGACTCGAGGTTCTCGAGCAGCTCGAGGTTGTTCACCACCTCGACGTCTTCTGCGCGCACCACAGGCCCTGGAGGCGGCATGCCCCCGTCGAGCGACAGCGCGAACACCAACTTCACCAGCAGCGCGCTCATCACTGGCGGCGGCGCTCCTTGAAGCGCTCGCGGGCCTCCTGCCGTTGCTCGGTCGACATCTGCCGCCACCGCCGCAGGTTTTCGCGCATCTGCTCCCGCGCGTCGGGGTGCGACTGCAGCCAGCCCTTCATCTGCTGCCGGAGCTCCTTGCGCTGCTCGGGCTCGAGCTTGCGAAAGTCCTTGAATCGCTCCCGCAGCTCTTGACGCTCGGAGGGCGCCAACTTCATGAAGCTGCGCAGGTTCTCACGCACGCGCTCTTTGTCTTCGGGGGGCAGCGTTCGAAAGCGCTCGAGGTTGCCCTTGATGCGAGCCTGCTCATCGGGCGGCAGCGCCTTGAACGCCCGAAGCTTCTCGCGCAGCGCCTCTTTCTGCGCCTCGGGCAGCGCGTTGAAGCGCTCGAGGGCCGAGGGCTCGGCCGCCACCGTCTCGGCCTGCGCCAGCCCGCTCACCACCAGCATCGACAACACGAGAGTTTTCACGGCGTCTTCCCTTCGTTCTGCTCATTCAGCCCCGCCACCACGTCGAGGTCGCCGGCTTTCTCGAGGCCCACCAGGTCGAGGTCTTCGACCAGCTCCATGTTCTGGGCGAGCACCAGCTGCTCTTCACTCTCGACGGGCCCGACCGGGCTGCTCACGTCACGCCCGCGCACCACCACCAACGCCGCCAGGCCCGCCATCGCCAACGCGCCCACCGGCACCAGCCGCCCCGGGGTCAAAAAGCCGCGCACCCGTTCACCCAAGGTCGGCACTTCGACCTTCGAGAGCACCGAGCGGCGCAGGGAGCGCGAGGGCTCGAGCACCGGCACCTGGGCCATCAACGCCACGGTGCGCCGCAGCTGCTGCTCGAGTGACTTGAGCTTGGGGTTGGCGGTCAGCTCGAGCTCGACAGCCTTGGCGGTCTCGGGGTCGAGCTCGCCATCGATGTACGCGGTGAGCTCTTCAGTCCAATCGCGGCTGTTCATGCGACGCTCCTTCCTGAAGCAGAGAGGCCCGCCTGCAGGGCCTCGACGTGTTGCATCACCTGCACGGTCGCGCGGTGAATGAGTGATTTGACCGCCGACTCAGACGAGTCGAGGCTCGCGGCGATGTCTCGGTACGCCATGCCCTCGAAGCGGCACATGGTGAACGCCGCCCGCTCGCGCTCGCTCATGCCGCCCATCGCCTTCATCACCGCGGTCTCGAGCTCACGGCCCTCGAGGGCTTGATCAGGCGCCTCACCACCGGGCTCGCGCTCGAGAATGCTGGGGGCGTCAGGGGTCATCGTCGCTCCTTCGAGCTGCTCGTGCTTGAAGTCGCCGCGACGCACTTCATTCAGACAGTGATTGGTGGCGATGCGAAACAGGTACGTCTTGAACTTGGCGCTGGGCTGATACGACTTCGCGCTGCGATACAGCTTCACGAAAATGTCTTGAGCGAGCTCTTCAGCGCGCGCCCGGGTGCCAACGAAGCGGTAACAAAACCGCACCACGCTGGCCTGGTGCCTGTCGAACAGGGTGGCGAAGGCCTCACGGCGGCCTTGGCCAACCTGCTGCATCAAGCGGGAGTCATCATCGGCCTGCACGAGCACGTAAACCCGCCCTGCTCCCAGAAGTTTCTGGGTGGTGGAAGATCAGAATTCTCGCAGCGTTACCGCGTGCCTGCGTCGGCCGACTCGGTCACGTAGAACGAGTACGACCCGACCTCACACTGTGGGCACGGCTGGCGAATCGACTCCGGCGTCAAGACGCGCCAGGTGTCGACGGTGGTGATGGGCGTGGGTGAGGCCACGACCAACAACTGGTGCTCGCCCATGCCGTCGAAGGCGGGGGCCTCGGCCGAATACTCGCCCTTTTCCCATGGCTCGGGAGTGCTGTGCTTCCACATCAGGGTGGTCTGGCCCTGCGTCTGGTCGAACAGGTACACGTAGGCGTTGGCCTCGACGTTGATGCGCAGGTCGAAGGGGTCACCGGTCGCGACCAGCAGGGTGCCCGAGGGCATCTCGACGCCCGCATCGTTGAACGCGTGCAGCGAGGGCATCAGCACCGGCACGAAGGCGGGCACCTCGGGCACGCGCGAGCTGGCTCGGAGCGCCAACACCACGGCCACCGCCGCGATGATCAGCACGAGGAGAACGACCGGGAGCGCGCGCTTCATGGGTTCACCTGAGTGACGAAGGACTTTTGGACCGCGAGATCCAACGGATCTTTGTGCTCCCGGGCGCAGAAGGCCAGAAAACGCATCATCACCTCGAGCCCGCGGTGAAGCGCCCCAAGGGTCTCCGGGCCGTCCATCACGAACCAGACGGCGGCGTGCCCTGCCGCCCGGGGGTTGGCCGAGAGCATCGCAAAGGCCTCGGCGAAGGCCTCGGTGCGGCGGGTGTTGGCCTGGCCGAACAAGCTCTTCTCTTTGAGCTGGCCCGCGAGCATCAGGCGAATCAGGGCTGAGAAGGCCTTGGCGTCATCGACCTCGAGCCAGGGCTTGAGATCATCGAGGTAGGTGGTCAGCTGTTTGCGCTCGGCTCGGCTGTCGGCATTGAGCAACCGCTTGGCGAGCCTCGGGGTGCTGGGGTCGGGCAGCAGGCTCAAGGCCGCGATGCTGTGCTTCCAAAAGGCCATCGACTTCGCGTCGGGGTCGTCTTCTTCGACCGAGATATCGAGGTTGTAGGTGCGTCGAATCGGCGGTGCTTCTTCGACGTCGATGAGGTCGAGATCATCGGCGGCCACCACGGCGCGGGGCGGGGGCGGCAGGGGTTGAGGCTTCGGCGTGGCCGCAGGGGGAAACCAGGCGCCGGGGGGTGTGAGGTCGGGCGGCGCAGGAGGCGCTCCCATCAAGGCCTTGAAGCTGGGCACCTTGCGGCGCTCGGCCCAGGCGTCATCGCCCAGGTCGACCTCGTCTTCGGGCTCAGGCGCGGGCTCGTCTTCGGGCTCGAAGACCACGTCGGGGTCGAGGGTGTCACCCGTCGACACGGGGGCCGGGGGCACCGCGGTGAGCGCGGGGTCGGTCTTCAAGTCGACGCGCGAGACCTTGATGTTGGTCGGCGCCGTGACCGCTTCATGCACCATGCGACGCCGGGCCGCGTCTTGCTCGAGCATCTCGAAGAACTCATCGAGGTAGGGCTCGAGCTCGTCCCACAGAACGCGCAGGCCGGCGTCATCACCCACCAGCAGGTCGGCGACCTCTTGTGACTGATACGCGTCAGACAAGAGCCCCGCGCGCTTGGCGAACTCGACCCGCGAGCTGTCGACGAACTGACGGGCCAGCTCGAGGTGGTAGAGGCAGCGCGCGAACTCGACCCGGCGGTTGCCCTCGGGCAGGAGGTCGTGAATCGCGAGCTGCAGGGTCACGGGGTTGGCGCGCGCCTCCCAGCAGGTGGTGAGGGCCTTGCTGAAGCGCTTGGTCTCGAACGAGGCCAGCAGGGCGGCGGCGTTCTCCCACAGCTCTTCGAGCATCGGGTGGGCCTGGGCCAGCTCAACGCCGCTGCCCGCGCGCCAGAACACCAGCAGCTGATCAGCAAGCTCAAGCATGTTGCCCCGGGCCTCGCCGTCACCGCGCCGCGCTCGCTCGAGGTCGAACAGCGCCGTCGCGAACTGTGCGTGCGGGTCAGACATGGTGCGCAAGCCATGCAGCTCGTCTCTGAGCCGAGGCAAATCGCTCAGCGCCTCAGCGCACCGCTGAATACCCTCCGCGACCTCGGCTGAAAGTTGGAGCTGACCGTCCACCGCGCGTGAATCCTGCCTTTGCGGGCGACGAACTGCCAGCGGAAGAAACGCACCCTCCGAGAAGGGAATCGGATGATTCACCGCAAACCCGGGTGATGGTGGTAACCCCCGCCGCCATGCGCTTTCTGGTTGCCGGCCTCGTGCTGATCGCCCTTGGTATTGGCCTCACGGAGTACAGCCGTCGCACCGCAGACGCGCCCCTGCCCGGCAACGTGAAGAAGAAGAGGCCGGCCGCGGTGACTCCGCCGTCGACCAAGGCGTTGATTGAGACCGCGGCCGCTGAGCCTGATGCGCCGGCCGACAGCGCCGCTTTTGCCAAGGCCATCTCGTCGGTGGCGAGCGACGCCAAGGCCGATGGCTTCACCACGGTCATGTCGGGTGCGTTCACGGTTCGCGACCTGACCTCGGGAGCGCGCTTCGCCGTGGCGGTGGTGACCGCGGGGGGCGCGACGGGCCTGGTGCGGCTGGGAGGCGACGCGCCGGCGGCTCCGCTGGTCGCTCGCACGGGTTCGATGACCGCGGTGGCCATCGATGGAGAAACCGTCTGGTGGGCCGAGGGCAACCGGGTGTTTTCAGTCGGCGCCGACGGCACGGTACAGGTCAAAACCCAGTTCGCCACCGCCCAGGTCAGTGGCCTGGCGGCGCACGACGGCCTCGTCATCGCGACGCTGGTGCCCAAAGACGGCGACCCCTTCTCGACCGACGCGACCGGGGCCGTGGTCAAGCTCGAGCCGGGCGGCACGGCGAGCCTGGTGGCCTCGGAGCAGGTTCGACCGCACGACGTGTTGATTCATGGCAGCGACGTGTTCTTCATCGCCGGGTACCCCTCGGCGCTGGTTCGCGCGGCCCTCGACGGCAGCTTCAGCGCCCAAATCTCGGAGCGGGCCGATGGGCCGCTGTCGTACGACGGCGAAGGCCTGGTGCATCGGGTGCCGCAAAGCGGGTCTCCGGAGCTGCGCCGGGTGGCGCCTGCGGGCGGTGGTCAAGTCACCTTGGCCCGGGGCGACGTCGACTGGCTGGCCGCGGCGAACGGCGTAACCCGCTATACGACCGTGGGCATCGGGGCGCGGCTGTACGAGGTCTCCGCAGGGCAAGACCCGAAAGAAG
Source organism: Archangium sp. (assembly GCA_031367385.1). Lineage (GTDB taxonomy): Bacteria > Myxococcota > Myxococcia > Myxococcales > Myxococcaceae > JAEUJT01. The sequence continues at coordinate 11,404 of JANLPS010000355.1, forward strand.
TCGTGGCGCTCAAGGGGGTGGGCCGGGGCGTGGCGATGGCGGGCGAGCACGTGGTGTTCGCGGCGACGGGCGATGACGGCGCCTCGGTGGTTCGCGTCAAGTAGGCCTTCGTCGTAAAGCCCTGCAGTATCAAGGTCTTCGACGATTGACGTGCCTCAGCGGGCCCTCGTCGCGACTAGGCTGTGCCCAATGACCGACGATTCGCGTTTCGACAAGCTGGAGCTCGACTGGGGCAGCCGCGCGCGACCAGGCCAGAGCCCCGCGCCAGACCCCGCACCCCATGCCCCCGCGCCGGTGGAGCCTCCTGTGCGGAGAACCCGGGCCCCCGGCAGCCCTGAAGACATGAGCCCCCAGATGCAGCTGCAGTTAGACCCGCTGTTGACCGGCCGGCAGATCAAGGTGCGGCAGTTTCGAGAGCCGCTCGAGATGCTCATCGGCTGGCAGCAGGCCAACCGTTACGAGGTCAGCTCTGACGAAGGGCGCCCGATTTTCTGGGCCGCCGAGCAAGCGCAGGGCGTGTTGGGCGCGCTGAGTCGAAACTTCAACCCCTTCTACCGAAACACCACCGACTGCGTGATGCCCGATGGCACCGTGGCGATGCGAATCACCTTTCCGTTCAGCTGGTTCTTGCGCTGGGCCAAGGTGACCGCCTTCGACGGCCGGCCGCTCGGTGAGACGCACCAGCGCTTCAGCCTGCTGCGCTCACGCATCGACGTGCTGGGCACCACGGGCAACGTGCTGCTGGAGATCTCGGGGCCCTTCTTGAAGTTCTTCTCGTTCACGCCCTGGGTGTTCGAGGTGCGTCAGCACGGCAAGCTGGTCGCGGCGATTCGCAAGCACTGGTCGGGGTGGTTTCAGGAGCTGTTCACCAAGGCCGACAACTTCACCATCGACTTCGAGCCGGGGTTCACCGACCCGCGGTTGCGGCAGCTGCTGGTCGCGGCCGCGCTCACCATCGACCTGGTGAACTTCGAGAAGAAAGACCATCGCCTCTCGGGCAGCGACTTGATTCAGCGCTTGCTGGAGTGACCTTCACCCTTCATCGCAAAGACCTCGACGGTTTCGCGGCTATTGCTGCAGGCCGCAGTCGAGCCAGTTGAGCAGCACGGCGCGATCATCGCTGCTGATTCTGATACCCGCATCGAGCGGCGGCATGGTGCACTTGAGCAGATCATCGCGCACCAGTGACTGCCAGGCCGAGACATCGTCGTAGTTGGTGAGTGGCCAGGGCTCTCCGGCATCGAGGCTGGTGTGGCACCCAGCGCAGGCCTGGTCGAGAATCGGCTTGATGCCCGCGAACGTGGGCGCCGGCGTGGTGCAGGCCCTCGGCATCACCAGCGGGCACACCAGCGGAGGCCCTGCGTCGACCACTTTCGGGCCTGGGGTCGCGCCGCACGCCAGGGCCAGCAACGGCAGACCGAGCCACACGCGCATGCTCACTCCTCGTCGTCGTAGTCGGGCATCACTTGCTTCTTGGCGATGACCGTCGGCTTCTCAGGCGTGAAGACCACCCGCCGAAAATACCCCTCGCCTTCGGCCTTGACCGTCACGCCCTTCGCCGCCGAGGCCGCCGCCATCACCCGCGCCCGGTCATCGGTCGTCAGCAACGGCACCGCGTAGAAGCGCCCAAACGTACCGGCCTTTTGAGCGAGGGTCTGGCCCAGCCGGGTCATCATCGGCGTCGGCTCGACCTTCATCGACCGCTCGTCGTGATCATTCGAGCGGGCCGGGCGCGCGGGCTGCTGCTGAGGGGGGGGCCGCTTCGCATTGGCTGCGGCGACCGGAGGCGCTGAGGCACGGGCCGGTGCGGGGGCCTTCGAGGCTGGCGGCGGGGCCAAGGCCTTGGGGGCCGAAGCCTTGGGCGCGGTGGGGGCCGAGGGTTCGGGCTTGGCACCGCGCGGCTCGGGGAAGCCGTTGACGCCCAAGGTCACCCAGCGCTTCTCGACGTTCGGCCGGTTCACGACCTTGTTCGTCAGAAACTGAATGCAGTCGACCAGATAAGTGCGCTTGCTGCCCGCGATGCCAGGATGCTCGGCGTTCTCGAAGAACACCGCCACGCCCAGGCCGCCATCGGGCATGTCTTTGAACTCGAGGCGAGCCGGGTAGTCCATGTGCTCAAAAATGCCGCCGAGAAACACCTCGACCTGCAGCCGCTTGTCGGCCGCCGACACCGGAGTCATCACCACCGCCGCCGCGTCGCTCATCACGCCGCTCCCGCCTTTTTGCCGGTGACCGGGCCAGCCCCGACGCTCTTGCGCTTGAGCCACTTCTTGAGCGCGTACTGCTGAACGATCGACAACAGGTTGTTGGTGAAGATGTAGAGCGCCAACCCGGCCGGGTAATTCATCATGATCGCGGTGAAGAACACCGGCATCAGCCACTGAAACATGAACAGCTGCGACTTGTCGGTGGTCATCTGCGGCTGCAACCGCTGGGTGACGATCATCGTCACGCCGAGCGCCAGGGGCAGCAGGTAGGTCGGGTCTTTGTGGGTCAGGTCCGTCCACACTCCAAACGGCTCGCCGTAGAGGTCGTAGCTGGTGCGCAGCGTGGTGAAGAGCGCGGCCCAGATGGGCAGCTGCAGCAGCATCGGCAAGCAGCCGCTGAGGCTCTCGAGGGGGTTGATGCCCTCCTTCTGGTAGAACTCCATCGTCTTCTGCTGCTTGACCTGGGGGTCAGACGCGTACTTCGCGTTGATCTCGTCGAGCGCGGGTTTGAGCCGCAGCTGCACTTCACGCATCTTCTCGCCGTTGGCCATCGCGCGGTGGGTCAGCGGCAACAGCACCACCTTCACCATCACCGTCAGCAGAATGATCGCCAAGCCCCAGTTGCCGAGCAGCCCGTGAAAGAAGCGCAAGAAGAACAACAGCATGCGGCAGATGACCGCCCACCACCCGAAGTCGACCGTCTTGTCGAGGTTGGGTTGATACGCCTCGCCCACGCCGACCTGCGCCAGCATCTCGAGGTCTTTGGGGCCCAAGAACGACACGAAGCGCTTGGTCACCGTCTGACCCGCGGGCACCGTCAGCGCCTGCGCCAACTGAATCTGGCGAGCCGCGGTGGTCGCGTGCATCGCGCAGCGGCCCTCGACCGAGCCGTCTTTGCTCCACACCGCCGAGACGAAATACGACTGGTCGATGGCGATGAACTGCACCAGGCCCGGCTGCAGCTCGTCGGGCTTCTCGTCGTCTGGCGTCTTTTTGTGCAGCTTGTCGGCGATGACGCACTCGGTGAAGGCCTGGTTGCCGATGCCGCCGAACATGCTCTGCGCGGTCTCGCTGCCCGGGTCGATGGCCCGGTTCAAGTGCACCAACAGATCGCCGGTCGCGGTCTGGTTGCTGGTGTTGCGAAGCGACACGTCCATCTGCAGCTCGTAGCCGCTCGGGTCGCGCTCTTTGATTTTGGTCTTGTCGGTGAGGGTGGTGGCGACGGTGTTCCAGGTGAAGGTCTTGGTGACCTCCCAGATGCCGTCGTGCCCGACGAAGGTGACCCGGCCCGGTTGCTCTTCAGTCACCGCGTAGCGAAGGCGCCCGTTGAGCGGCCAGGGCCCGGTCATCGACACCCCCAGCTGCGGAGGCGCGCTCGCGCTGGGCGAGGCCATGTTCATCTGCGCTCCGGCGACGAACTCTTTGCCGAACAGCTTCTGCCAGCCCTCGAGAATGCTCAGCGGCCGCTGCACGTGCTCGCGTTGACCTTGCAGCTCGGCGGTCTCCAGGCCCGCGCCCTCGGTGCTGAACTCCATCTTCATCGTCGGGCGCACCATGGTGACGGTTCGCAGGGGCAGCGCGGCGAGGGGCGCCATCGCCATGCCGCCGTCATCGCCCAGCATCTGCGCCGAGGCCACGGCGTCGAGGCCTCCGTCAGAAGAAGCGCCGGCGAGCTCGGCCTGCAACCCAGCGTCGAGGGCGGCGCCACGGGCCGCGGCTTCGGCGTCGATACGAGGCTTGTCGACCAGAAGTTGCCACGCAGTCAGCAGGCCGAACGAGAGCCCGATGGCGACGAGAAGGCGGCGTTGTTGCGTCATAATTTTGCCTCAGGCGGAGGAGCGAAGGTGAGCCACGGCGGGGGCGCCTGCCTCAACTTCGATGCAACGAAGGGGTCGATGTCAGCCAGCAGCACTTCGGCGCTGACGCCGTTTTTCGCAGGTATCGGGTCGAGCCCACCCGCGTGCAAGGGGTGGCACTTCGAAATGCGCCGAACGGTCAGCGCGAGCCCTTTGAGCGGCCCGTGCACCCGCAGCGCGCCCATCGCGTACACCGAGCACGAGGGGTGAAAGCGGCAGGCCGGGGGCAACATCGGCGAGACGAACAGCTTGTAGAGCCGCAGCGGCGCGACCAGGAGCGCGACCAGCCACTGGCTCAGTTGCCGCATCACTGGGGAAACCTGCGCTTGAGCTCGACTTGCACCTTGTCGAACGCCTTCACGTAGGTCGCCCACTCGGCTTTGGCGGCGCTGTTTCTGGCGATGAACACCATGTCGAGACCCTTTGGCATACCCTCGCGCCGGTGTCGGTACAGCTCGCGAAGACGCCGACGAATGCGGTTGCGCACGACTGCATTCCCCACCTTGGTGGAGACGGTGAAGCCCGCGCGCGTGAGCCCGTCTGCCCGCTCATTGGGCAGCACCAACACCAAGACCAGGTCGGCAGAAATCTTGAGGCCGCGCTCCTGCACCCGCAGAAACTCGGCCCTGCGACGCAAGCGCACGGCTTTGGGAAACGCAAACGAGCCCGCTGCCGGGCCGGGAGCCATGCGCGGCCTGCTACTTCTGGTACGCCTTCACCACGAGACGCTTACGGCCCTTGGCACGACGGCGCTTGAGCACGTCACGGCCAGCCTTGGTCTTGTTGCGCTTGCGGAAACCGTGTGCACGGTTTCGTTTGATTTTCGACGGTTGGTACGTCGGTACTCGCTTGGCCACGGGGTGGCTCCTTCTTGCTAATCAAAAGACGGTGAAGAGGGGCGGGCTTTATGCCGCTCTGATGCGCTCCGTCAAGGAGAACGCGGATCAGAATTGTTCGCTGACCTGCACTCTGGTCGAGGCGGTGACCGTGAAGCGCTGGGCCACGTTCTGCCATTCACCCTCGAAACGGGGGTATCGCCAGAGTGAGAACTGCCGCCGCAGGCAGGTCGCGAGCGGCGAGACCTCGAAATCAGGCTGCAAATGCACCTCGCCCACCCGCCCGTCATTGAAGACGACCCAGCGCACCTCGTACTCGGCCTGGTCGGGGGCAATTAATCTGCGGGCTTGCTCAGCCAGGCAGGCCTGGAGCGGCGGCGCGTAGTGCTCGCCCACCTGCTTGACCTGGTCGGTGTTGAGCCCGGGCTGGGGCGACTTGCCACTCGAGAAGTCTTTGAAGGTCCACCCTCCGTTTTGCTGCTTTTCGAGCTTGCGGCAGGCGCCGGCCCCACTCGAAGCGTCGAATTGGGCACAAAGCTGGTCGATTCTGGGTGGGCGGGCCCAGGGGCGTTCATTTTCGGGCAGGGTCTGGGCGGCGATGGCGATTTCGCGCAGCGCGTGCGCCAGGGCCGCGTCGAGGTGCTTGCCGGTTTGATCGATGGCGATCAACGCAGTGAGGGCCTTGCGGCGTGCGGTCGCGCATTGCACCAGCGTGCAGCGGGCCGCCACTTTCTCGAGTTGGTAGACCCGCTTCGATTCGACCGGCTCGGCCAGCGCTTTGATCAACGCGGCGCGGGTCAGGTTCACCTCGTCATCGCGCTCGAGCGTGGCGAGGCACGGTGCCGGTTTCTGCTTCGCTTCGGCTTGCTGCACACAGGTGTCGGCCGCCTTCAGCGTCGCGGCTTGCGAGGCGAAGCTCTTCAAGCGACCCAGCGCAGCCGTCGCGGCGGCACGGCAGGCGTCGAGCTTCTCGGGCCCACAGGCGCGGTACCACTCGAGGGCGGCGGAGCCCTTGGCCGGCTCCGACGCGGCCTGGGCATGCGAGAGCTCGTACGCTTTCCACCGCTCGACGCCAGTCAGGGCGTCGGCGAGCTGCCGGGCCTGATCAGCCGACTTGGCGCTCATCGCGTCGTTGAACGGCTTGCGAGGGTCGACTGGCGGCGGCGGGGCCTGGCCCTTGACCGCTCTGGGTGCCTCGGTGGTGCTGAACGCGCTCGAAAGATCATCTTCGGCGACGGCGGGCGCCTCGACCGGTGCCGCCGCGGCAGGCTCGGCTTCGGGCGTGGGCTTCGCCGTCGCGCATGCGGTGAGAATGAGCCAGAGCGCCGCGCGAACCCGCATGGGCGAAATAGAAATCGAATGCAGCGATTCTGCGCCATCGAATTCGCCCACGTACACGGCCCTACAATGCCCACAGCACAGGGCATCGCATTACAGGCGATGATCTCGCAGCCAGCTCTCAATGGCTTGGGCCCGGCCGCGGGTCTCGCCCTCGACCTTCGCCAGGTCGGCCAGCGCCTTCTCGGCCAAGGCCCGGCTCTGCGCGCGTTGGGCCCGCACGGGCCAGAGCGTCTTCGCCAACGAGAACTGCACCCGAACCAACGCCGCGCGGTCGGGCGATTTCTGGGCGTCGAGCAGCGTGAGCGCCGCGCGCAGGCGTTCTTCGGCATGGGCCGGGTCGTTCAGCTTGACGAAGACTTCACCCAGGGTCACCAAGGGGCCGACCTCGAGGGCTGAGCCGATCTTTTTTCGAATCTCAAAGACCCGTTCGAGGGTCGCCCTCGCCTCGTCGAGCTTGCCGAGGTCGACCAGCACTTCGGCCAACACCTGCAGCATCTCGGGCACGGTCACGTTGGCCGGGCCCAACGACTCGCCGACCGCCAAGGCGTGACGAACGACCTGCTCGGCTTCTGCAGGGCGCCCAAGGTTTCGCAGCGCGCTCGCCTTGGTGCCCCACGCACGCACCGTGTTGATGTGCGCAGGGCCTACGCTTTCGAGGTCGATGCGCAGCGCCTTTTCGGCGTTCTCGAGCGCGTCGTCGAAGTGAAAGAGCCGAGCCTGGAGGTCGGCAATGTTGGCGTAGTCGAGCCCGACGTTCGGGTGGTGCACCCCCAGCAGCGCCCGGGCGGCGGCCGCGGCCTGCTCTTCGAGCGCGAGCCCTTTGATGTTCTGACCCAGCTCGGTGTAGGCGAGGCCTAAGTTCAGGTCGAAGTTCACCAGCGAGGCGCCGGCCGCATTCGGGTCACTCAACGCGAACGAGCGGCCTTTTTCGTACTGCGCCAGCGCCTCGTCGAAGTGCCCGCGATCGAACGCGAGGTTGCCCAGCAACGTCGCCAGTCGGGCGCGATGCCAATCGTTCTTCTGAATTCGGCTCAGCACGTTCTCGCCCAACCGGCCATACGCCAAGACCGCCTCGTACTTTTGCCCCTGCTCGTCTCCCAGCCCGATCAACAGCATGAAGGCCAGAAACCGATTCTCGTCGTCGCCGCTCAGCTCGGAGTACCGAATCGACTCGAGAATCTGCTCTCGCAGCCCATCGTATTTGCCCGACGCGCCCTGAAAGCGGCTCAAGATTCGCAGCGATTGAGCCAGGAGCGGAGGAAACCCGAGTACCCGCGCCTCTGCCACCACCGAGCGCATCTGGGCCTCGGCGTCGGCGAAGTGGCCCAATGAAAATTGCGAGTTGGCCTCGTGAATGCGGTGCTCGAGCGCCTCGACCCGACGCGTGACCTCGTCGTTCTTCGCGAACGGGGTTCGACGCTCGAGCGCGGTGACGTCGGAGCACCGATTGAGCTGGGTCAGCGCCGATGACGCCGTACTGGCGTGCATGATGGCCGAGGCATCGGCCGAGGTCATCGCGGTGGCCAACGCCCCGAGCTCGTCGAGCCGGGCGTTCAAGCACTGCAGCCGCAGCGAGAGCACGGCGTCTGATTGCTCACCTCGTACCCAGGTCGCTTCACAGGCCTCGGTCTGCTGCGCCGCCCACTCCGCGCCGTAGCGGTCGAGCGAGGCCTTGAGCGCGCCCCAGGCGTCTTCGGCGTACGGCAAGCCTGAGCTCAGAAATTGCTGATGAATGGTCTGTTTGGTGGGCTCGCTCCACACCAGGGCGACGCGCTCCTCGGCACCCCGGCAGCGCTGACTTTGCCGCTTGACCGCGGCGACGGCCCCCCCGGCGACGACCGCCACGCCGACCGCCGCGACGGCCAGTGACAACCACCGCCGCCGCGCTTTGCTCGGGTCTCTCTCGAGCGCGGCCAACACCGCGTCCATCGAGGTGAATCGATCGTGGGGCGAGGCGCTGAGCCCTCGCAGCACGATGCGCCTGACCCAGGTCGGCACCAGGGTGTCTTTGGGCGCCGGCCGAACCTCACGCGCGGTGATCGAGGAGATCATCTCGCTCATCGAGCCTGCGACGAACGGGGTCTGCCGGTACAGCGCGCGATACAGTGAAACGCAGAAGCTGAACTGATCGCTCTTCTCGTCGGTCTTGGTGCCCAGGAGCTGCTCAGGCGCCATGTAGCCGGGCGTACCCAAGATGCCGTGGGTCATGGGTGTGCTCAGCAAGCTCTGGCTGACCGACTCGAGGGTCGCCCCTTCTGACTGCGCCTCACTGAGCTTCGCCTCTGAGGGCTCGAGGCCGCCCGCCGCCCGAGCGAGCCCGAAGTCGGAGACCCGCACCCGCCCGTCACGCCCGATGAGAATGTTGTCGGGCTTGAAGTCGCGGTGAATCATGCCCGCGTGGTGCGCGGCGGCCAGGCCAGTGCCCGCCTGCTTGAAGACCGCGAGCACCTCGGCCCAGGTGCGGGGCGTCTCGTCGAGCCAGCCATTGAGCGTCGTGCCAGTGACGAGCTCCATCGCCAAGAACACCCGGCCTTCGGCGACGCCGACGTCGAAGAACGACACCACGTTCGGGTGCGAGAGCTTCGCCATCGCCTGCGCTTCTCGGAGCAACCGGGTCTGCCGCCCCGAGCTGTCGGTGCTGCCCGGGTCATGCGATTTGACGAGCTTGAGCGCTACCCGTCGATCGAGCTCGGGGTCGATGGCGATGTAGACCTCGCCCATGCCGCCCGACCCGAGCACCTCGAGCACGACGTAGCGACCGACCAAGCTGCCCTTCTGAAACGTGGGCTTCGCAGCCGACTTGCCCATCGAGCCCAGCTCACCGGTCTGCGACGCGCCATTCGACGACGCGGTCAGCAACTTCTTCTGGCAGCTCGCGCAGGTGGCCAGGTGTGCTGCCAGGTGGGCTCGGTGCGTGAGCGCGAGCGTTTCTGCGCCATAGCGCTCCAGCGTCGGGTCGTCGGGGCAGGCCATGCGGGGTGCCCAGACCCTACCAAAGGCCATCGGGCGCGAGGGTTTCTGCTCGAGCGCCTGGCCGCACGTACAGCGACTCACATCAGAGGCGTCGATCATTGGGTATGTTCTGAAGTCTCCGTTCGATGCCGACCCAGCCTCCAGACGGCACCCTGAGCCTCGGTCACCTGGCCGACGACGACGTGCGCGCGCTCACGAGCGAAACGCTGAGCCCCGAATCAAAAGCCGCCGCGCTCGCGCACCTGAGCGGGTGCCGCCTCTGCCGAGAGCGGGTGCACCCTCAGGCCGACCCAGACCACACGCCGGTGGTGGTCAGCCTGCCGTTCACGATGAGCGTCGAGGTGCTCAAGCGCGGCAGCGTACTTGGCCGGTACGTGGTGCTCGACGTGCTCGGCGCTGGAGGCATGGGCGAGGTGTACGCGGCCATCGACCCCGAGCTCGACCGGCGCGTCGCGCTCAAGCTGGTGAAGGGGCTCGATGACTCAGGCTCCACCGCCGGGGGCAATTCGCAGACGCGGCTGCTGCGCGAGGCCCAGGCGATGGCCAAGCTCTCCCACCCCAACGTGGTGTCGGTGTACGACGTCGGCGTCGTCAGCGGCCGCGTCTTCTTGGCGATGGAGCTGGTTCGCGGGCACACCCTGACCCAGTGGCTGGCCACGAGCCCCCGCGGCTGGCAGCAGGTGGTGCAGGTCTTCAAAGAGGCGGGTCAAGGCGTCGCCGCCGCGCACGGCACCGGCATCGTTCACCGCGATTTCAAGCTCGACAACGTGTTGGTCGGCGACGACGGGCGGGTGCGCGTCTCTGACTTCGGCCTGGCCCGCGCCTCGCTCGAAGCGGAGCCCTCCGGGGCTTCGCCGAGCTCAGGCAGCTTGCTCTCGGTCGAAATGACGCGGGCCGCGATGGTGTTGGGCACCCCCGCGTACATGGCTCCCGAGCAGTGGGAGGGCAGGGCCGGCGACACCCAGAGCGACCAATTCAGCTTTTGCGTCGCGCTCTACCGGGCGCTGTATGGGCAGCCGCCCTTCGCCAGCAGTGAAGGGCTCACGCTCGAGCAGGCGGTCAAGGGCGGCCAGGTCACGTCACCGCCTCCGAAGAGCCGGGTGCCGGCCTGGCTCCACCGCATCGTGCTGCGGGGGCTGTCGGTGACCCCCACGAAACGCTTCGCCTCGATGGAGGCGCTGCTGGCCGAGCTCTCGAACGACCCGAGCCGGGCCCGTTCGACCAGGCTCGCCTGGCTTGGGTTCGCCGCCGCGCTGCTCTGTGTCATCGCCGGCACCTCCGCCTTTCTCTCGAGAAACAACCGTCAATGCCTGGGAGGCGAGGCCAAGCTCGCCGGCATCTGGGACGAGCCGCGCCGCACCGCGATCGAAACAGCGTTTCAAAAGACCGGCCTGCCCTACGCGAGCGACGCGTGGAAAGGGGTCGCCCGGGCGTTGGACGTCTACTCTCGTGAGTGGGTCGCGGCCCGCACCGAAGCCTGTGAAGCAACGTGGATTCGAAAAGAGCAGACCGACTCGGCCTTGAGCCTGCGCATGCATTGCTTGAACGAGCGGCTCGATGAGCTGCGCTCGCTGACTGACGTGCTGATCAACGCCGATGCGGCGTCGGTCAGAGCCGCACCCAAAGCCCCCAGCGCGTTGACCGAGATCTCTGCGTGCTCAGATCTGGCGGCCCTCGAGCGACGCATGCCGCTGCCCAAGAACCCCGAGGCGCGCCTCGAAATCGAACGTGTTCAGCATGAGCTCAACGAAGCGGCGGCTGCGCACGTGACGGGGCACTACAAAGACGCGGCCCCCAAGCTCGAGCGGGTCGCCGAAGAGGCGCGGGCGCTCCAGTTTCCATCGCTCCAGGCGGAGGTCGCGAGCTGGCTCATCAAGTCGAACGGCAGCAGCGGGCACCTCGACCGAATCGAGGGCCTGGCCTTCGACACCATTCGGTTCGCTGAAGTGAGCGGCATCGACGCGCTCCGCTTCGAGGGGCTGCTGGCACTCGCGCACCTGGCCGAGGTGCTTGGCGCCTCACTCGAAGACGCGCTGACGTACGCCACATTGGCCGAAGGGTTGCTGCCGTTGATCAAAGACAACGATCTTCAACGGGTGAAGCTGAACGACATGATCGGCAACATCTACGTCTTGCGCGGGCACATCGACGAGGGGCAGGCCGCCTATCAACGAGCCTTCGATATCGCTGAGCACACCACGTCAGACCTTCGCGAGGCCAAGAGCGTGCCTGCCGAGAACCTGGCCTACGTCGAGAGCACGCGGCACCGCTACCGAGCGAGCCTCGAGCAGTACCAGCGCGCCCTGGTCGAGCGAGAGAAGATCACTGGCAGCCAGCACCCGGAGATCGCCAGCTTGCTGGGCGGCATCGCCGAGAACCACCTCTTCTTGAACGAATGCGAGCTCGCGACGCCGATGCTGGAGCGCGCGAGAGCGATTCAAGTCGCGGGCGCTGGCGAGGCCACCGTGTTGGTCGCTGACATCGACGCCTCTTTCAGCAGGGCGATGAGCTGCAAGGGCCAGCTCCAAGAGGGTGAGCGGCTGGCCCGGCAGTCGGTGGCGTCCTTCGACGCCCTCGCACCTCAGAACCCGCTGAAAATCAAAGCGCTCCTCGCGGCCGGTGAGAACCTGCTCGCGCAAGGCCGGCCCAAGGAGGCGCTGGGGTTTCTCGAGCAGGCGAAGGCGCTCACGCTCAAGCTCGGCGCCGACGCGCTCGAACCGACGACCGACGAGGGGCTGGCCATGGTGGCGCTCGAGCGGTGGGCCGAGGCGCAAAAAATTCTCGAGGCCGCCCTGGCGCTCCAACAGAAAGATGTCTCGCCCGACCGCGCGATGGCGTCGAGGCTTCACTTCGCCCTGGCGCGGGTGCGCTGGGCCCAGGGTCACGACAAGCCCGGTGCGCGCGCGCTCGCGACGGCCGCGCTCAAGCATGCGCACGACGCCGAAGGCAATTGGCTCGGCGAAATTGCGAGCATCGAGCAATGGCTCGGCACCCACCGGTAGCAGAAAGCGCTTCAGCCCCAGCGGTTCGCCGTCTTCTCGAACGACTTGGCCTTCGCGCGCACCACGCAGAAGCGCTGACCGGTGGGCGCCTCCATCACGACCCAGCGCTTGACCGGGCCGACCTGCTTGGCGCCGAGCTTCTCGAGCCGCGTGACCTCGGCGGCGATGTCGTCGGTCTCGATGTCGAGGTGCACGCGGCTGGGGTGGCTGACCCGCTGCACTTCGATGTCGAGCTCGAGCGCAGGGGGAGCGCTCAGCTGCGCGTAGCCCTCGCCCGCGTCGACCGAGCGGTCAACCGGCATGCCGAGCGCGGCGGCCCAGAAGGCGGCTGCGGCGTCGAGATCAGCGGAGTCACAGTCGATGATGAAGCCGGCGAGCTTGCTCTTGTGCATGCCCGCGAGGTTAACCGCGGCCGCTGGTCGGAGGCATCTTCCACGTGCCCATGACGTGGTGCTCGAGGGCCCGGGCGAAGAGTCTGGCGCGGAGGTTCTTGAACGGGTCTGCCTCGTCGCCGCGATTTTCAATCTGCGCGGTGCGGGCGCGAATAATCTCGAGCTCGACCCACGGCTTGGGCTGGCCCGACGGCATCAGCGCCTCCTCGGGGAACTTCTTGAGCAGGGCCTTCACGTCGGGGTGGTTCATCGTGAGCGCATTCGCCGCTTGCTTGACCGAGGTCGCCAAGAGGTCGGGCGCGAGCGGGTAGCCACCGGTCTCGGGGGCCTTCGTCGCCCAAGGTAGAAAGGTGGCCTTGAGCTGGTCCATTCGGGTCTGCGGCGCCGCCGGCTCGGGAGTCACACCTTGAATCGAGCGCTCGACGTTCGCGGCGAACCCGGTCAGCTCGCGAATACCCGCGGGCGTGCTCTTGGCGCTCCAGGCCTTGCGCGGCTCGGCAATGGCGGCCAGCTCGAGCTCGACCTGGGGCGACAGACGGCCGCTCTCTTGAATCGCGGTGATGACCGGCCGAACGTTCGCTACGGTCACCGGCAGTTTGCGGTCTTGAAACGCCCGTAATTGCTTGAAGATCAGCGAGGCCATGAGGGGTTATCGGCCGGTGAGAACCGGAGTTGTCAGGGGCTTTCAGACAGGGTGCACGTTCGATTTCAGCAACGCCTGGCGGCCGAGAAAAATGAAGCAATGAGATCAACTCTTTGCGAAATGTGACGATCACCCCTGCATGACTGAAGAAGAACGAGAAAACGTCTTAGCCGTTGAGAAACTTCGCGC
>JANLPS010000360.1:0-23904 GCA_031367385.1 Archangium sp.
GCGCGAAGTTTCTCAACGGCTAAGACGTTTTCTCGTTCTTCTTCAGTCATGCAGGGGTGATCGTCACATTTCGCAAAGAGTTGATCTCATTGCTTCATTTTTCTCGGCCGCCAGGCGTTGCTGAAATCGAACGTGCACCCGTTTTGGCCCTCGGGAGAAACCTTTGCGAACCGATTCACGACAAGCCCACATGTCAGACATCGGATCACGAAGCTTCACCAAGGCCTTCGACCGCACCTCGGTCATTGCCGCCGAAAGGGCCGGAGCGAAGATCACGTCGTATTACGACCGCGCGATCGACGCCGACAACAACGGCACCCTCAGTGAGCGCGAAGTTCGACAAGCCGTTCGCGATGCGGGCAACACCGGCACCGTTGCGAGCGACGTCTACGTCGCCGTCGACATGGTGTACGAATTGGCCAGCGCCGCGAAGGGCCGTGCGAGCGGCCACCCCCGCCGCCGCCCCGAGCTGACGCGCGCTGAGCTCGGCGCCTGGGTCGACTCCGCGGTCGAATACATCAAGCGCATCGACACCAACGCAGACCAGGTGCTCGACCGTGGTGAGCTCAAGGCGTTCGATCGCGAGTCGCCGGCCCGCGTGCTCGAGCTCGCCCGTTCGCCGTACCTCGACTCATACAAGTAGCCCTTTTCACCAACCGGAGACTCAATGCCAATCACCAACGTGCAGAGCAGCCCACTCATCAAGCAGGCCCAACGCGACTTGAAAAACGACGGCAAGATCAACAAGGCCGAAGCCAAGGCCCTGATCGCCCTCGCGAACAAAGACGGCAAAGTCACCAGCCGAGAGCTCGGCGATCTGTCGACCATCTTGGACGATTACCAGCAGACGACCGCTGGGAACCGGGTGCTGTCAGACTACTTGCGAGGCCGCGACTAGCGCTCAGCTGACGTCAGCCAGAACGCGCGACCGACGGCGTTCACACTGCGACGAGCTCCTCGTGTCAGGGCCACCTGACATCGCGACGAAAAGCATCGGGCACGCATCGCTGCGCGTCAGCCTCGCCCCTGCCGTGCCGTCACACCCGAGGTCATGGCCTCGAAGATCTTTCCTCTCATGAGCCCCGCGGTGCTGGCTGCCGAGGCCGAGTCACGTCTTGCCACGGCCTCGCGCGTGCTGCGCTTTCGCGCGGTCTTCGAGGCCCCTCGCGAGCTCTCGCGTCGGTTGGTCTTGGCCGATTGGCTGCTCGAACAGGGCGACCCGCATGGCGAGTTCATCGCGCTGCAATTCGACCCTTCGCGCAAGGCCCGCATGCGCGCCGCCAAGTTGCTGCGCCGCCACCGCACGGCGTTTCTGGGCCCGTTGTGGCCCTTCGTCGTCGACTCCGCCGACGAGCAGTGGCATCACGGCTTCGTCTCGCACGCGGCCGTTCAGCTCGAGATGGGGCTGTTCGACGAACCCAGCCTCGCCACGCTCGACTCGATGCGCATCGTCTGGGGCGACACCCGGGTGCTCAAGTCAAAGTGGCTGCGAGCCACCACGTCACATGCATGGCCCGATGATCACGCGGTGCGCCGGGGGGCGGTCAGGGGCCCTCCGGCGTCGCCGGTGTTGATGACGCCGCGAGGCTCGATCAACACCATCTCGACTTCTTCGGCAGAGTGAGGGCGGTGCTCGACGCCCCTCGGCACCACGAACAGCTCACCAGGGCCGAGGATGACGGTGCGGTCGCGCAGGTCGATCTGCAGCGTGCCCTTGAGCACCAGAAACAGCTCGTCGGTCATCTCATGCTGGTGCCAGACGAAGTCGCCCAACACCTTGACCACTTTGATCTCGTAGTCGTTGAGCTCGGCCACCGAGCGCGGCGCCCAGTGCTCTGAGAACGTCGCCAGCTTCTGCGCCAGGCTCACCACGTTCATCGCTTGGTTGCTCCAGCGCGGCGCGCGGCGGCCACGAAGGCGAGGCCCTGCGCGTTGAGCTCGATGTCGAGCGAGAGCTGCGTGAAGGCTGCTGCACCGAACCCGAGGCCCCGCGCGTCTGACTCGGCGGCGATGGCGTCTCTCCAGGCCCGGGTCAGCCGGGAGGTCATCGCGTCGACCGGCTCGTCACCCCGCGCTGCTTCATCGACCCACTGCTCGGCCCGATCGACCCACGCCCCGACCTGCGCGCCAATCGCATCGACATCGGCGAAGGCATCGAAGTGGGTCAAGCAGGCGACCCGGGTCTTCAAACCAGTGATGCGGGCCAGGCTCTTGCGCGCCTCGGCGGCGTCGAAGTTGGTTGGGCTGGTCGAGGCGAGCGCGAAGCGGCCGTGGCTTTGAAGCGCGGGGTAGACCAGACCGAAGGCGTCACCGGTGTAGACGGCGTCGAGCGCCGGGTCGTGCACGACGAAGTGGTGATTCGCGTGCCCAGCGGTGTGAATGACCTGCAGGGTCGCGCCGCCAAGCTCAAAGGTGGCTCCGTCTTCGAGCGCCCGAACCCGCGCCGCCGGGATGGGCGTGATCGTGCCGTACAGCTCGGCGAAGCGGGCTTGGCCGTACACCGAGGTCGCGCTGGCGATCAATTTGGCTGGGTCGATGAGATGGCGCGCTGCGCGGGGGTGGGCGAGCAGCGTGGCGTTGGGGCAGGCCGCCAGCAGTGACCCGGCGCCCGCGGCGTGATCGAGGTGTGCGTGGGTGACGACGACATAGCGCACGCTCTCGGGGGCGCGGCCTGCGGCTCGAAGCGCAGCGAGCAGCTTCGGCACCGCGTGCGAGGTATGCGCTTCGATGAACGCACACTCGTCACCTGCGAGTCGCAGGTACGCGGCAGTGAACTGCGGAGTGACATCACAGTCGACGGTGACGCTGGAGTGCCCGATCATGGCGCGCACCCTACACGGAGCCGTGATCTCGGTCAGAAGTCAGGCTGGTACGACGCCCGCCTCACTTCGCGTAGCGGTAGGTCGTGAACTGCGCGTCCATCCGCGCGTCTTGGCCCGGTGAGAAGCGGTCCATGCAGGAGTCGTCGGTGTAGTCCATGAAGTTGGTGATGGGGTCGACGCCTCCCTTGCGGCACGTGTCGCGGCCCACGGGGCAGCCGAACGCGGCCGACTTCTCTGCTTCTGTGTCGCTGACCGAGTCGCCCGCGCCGCTGCAGCCACCTTGAAACGTGTGGTACAGGCCCATCCAGTGGCCGACCTCGTGCGTGCCCGTATCGCCCAGGTTGTACGGCGTCGCGGTGCCGCCTGGCAGTGACGAGTACAGCAGCACGACCCCGTCGAGCTTGGGCTTCGAGACGTAGCTCGAGGGGAACGTGGCGTAGCCGAGAATGCCGCCCGAGGGCGAGCAGGTGTACACGTTGAGGTCGTCAGCGGTGCCCTTGTGGAGCGCCGTCTTCATCGCCGACTCGGAGTTGCCGTAACAGTCGGTGTACCAGGTGGCGTTGGTGGTGCGGTCGGTGGCGACGAGGTTGAAGCTCCAGCCGCTCGACGCGTAGGCGGCGTTGAGCACCGAGATCTGGTCGTTGATCATCTGGCTCGTCGTGTCTCCGTTCGCGATGCCAGCGCCCTGGTTCACCACGTGAAAGTAAACGTTGACGAGCCCCCCGGTGATGGCCTGGCGCGAGACGCCCTCGGCAGTGCCGGCGAGGTGCACTGCGATCTCCGACTCGATGCGCGCCTTCTCAGCGTCGGTGGGCTCGATCGTCGAACATCGCTCGAAGTTCGGCTTGAGCTGAATCTCAGACAGCTCATACCGAGGCTGCTCGATTTCAATCGAGCTCACGAGCGAGTTGCATGCGGCAGTGAGGGCGAGCGCGGCGATCAGCAGCTTCTTCATGTCTGACTCCAAGGAGTGATGCCGCGCAGGGTGTGCGGTAACCGGCAGAACCCTACTTGAGTCACCTACCCCGGTGTCGAGTGCACACCGCTGTTCACAGCCGAGACCTACCTTGCCCTACCGTGTGCGACAGCGCTCAATCGCGCGCGTTCTGCAGGCGGCTTACTTCGCCATCAGCTTCTCAATCTCATCGACCGTCTTTGGTATGTCGCGCGAGAGCACCTCGGCGCCGGTCTTCGTCATCACCACGTCGTCTTCGATGCGCACGCCGTAGCCGCGCTCGGGCAAGTAGATGCCGGGCTCCACGGTGAAGACGGCGCCTTCGGGCATCGGGGCGTCCCACTCGCCGGAGTCGTGCACCTCGAGCCCCACGTAGTGGCAGCAGCCGTGCGGCAACGCGTCGTAGAACCCGCTCGCCGAGATCGAATCGCTGACCACCTTCTGAATGTCGGCCAGCGACACTCCGGGCTTGGCCTTGGCGATGCCTGCGAGCTGGGCCTTCAGCACCGCTTCATAGACCGCCCGCTGCTCAGGGCTGAACTTGCCCCCGACGGGAAAAGTGCGGGTGACATCAGAGGCGTAGAACTCGGCCTCGGCCCCGATGTCGGCCACCACCAGGTCGCCCGCTTTCAAGATGCGGTCGTCTTTCGGGTAATGCAGCACCGCGCCATTGGGGCCTGAGCCGGTGATCGACTCGTAGGCCAGGTGACGCATGCCCGCTTTGCGCATCGCGTTCTCGGCGGCGTCTTTGATCACGAACTCGGCGACGCCTGCCTTGGCCGCGGCCATCGCCGCCCGGTGACCATCGGCGCTGTACGCGACCGCCTTGCGAATCAACGCAATCTCCGCCGCCGACTTGGGCACCCGCAGCCGTGAAATCGCGTGGTGCAGATCTTTGAGCTTGCAGTTGATCGCCCGCTCAGAGGTCTTGCGCAGCAACTCGAGCGCCTTGGGCGCTGGCTCGTCGGCTCCGCCGAATTCACCAACGAAGGCGAGCTCATTGCCGTGGTCGCACGAATTCATCAGCATGTGAGCGGCACTGGTGACCCGCTTGATGTACCGAAACCCAGAGCTCTGCTGCAGCGCCTCGGAGGGCAACGGCGCCCGCTCCCCCGACCAGCGCTCCTCCTCGACGTTGCGCGGCGCCAGAAACAGCACCTCTTTCATCTCAGGCGCTGCGGGGTCGAGCAGCAGCGCCGCGCCCGGCTCCGAGAACCCAGTCAACCAGAAGAAATCCATCCCCTCGCGCAGAAAGTCGTACTTCATCTCGTCGACGACGATGGTTGAGGCCTTGCCCAGCTTCTCCATCAGCTGCGCTCGCCGCTTCTTGTACACCTCGGGCCCGAGCGTGCCAGTCGGGCCCAACAGCCCGCGCGGCTCAGCCACCGGAGCGGCTGCGAAGACCTGACCGCCGACCAACAACGACATCATCAACACCGAGGGCGTTTTCATTTCGGGCGCACCGTAGCCCGTGCGGTGACCAAGCCAAACGCTCTTGTGACCCCCTGCGCTTCGTGGGGAGAGCCAGGCCTCTGATCAGGGTGCGCATGCTCGTCGTTGCGACCTCACCGACGCCGAGGGTGGCTTTTTCTGCCAGGGGGCCAATGACAACGGCTTGCTGGGTGTGGGAGATAGCGCTCGGCGGCCGGGGCCCGTGTTTCAAGGCGCTCAGTGAGGGGGGCGTGTCGCTCAAGTCCCCGACTTTCTTGAGCGTTGAAGATTGATCGAAAAAAATTGCGACTCCCCGCGCGGTTGTGGGTCAAGCGGGTGAATTTGCTGCGCCGTACGGAGGCTTCACGATGACGATGTCACTGATGGTTCTGCTCATGGCTGGCGTCGCGCCTGCCTCGTCGACTGCTCCGGCCCCGCCGACGCCCGCGCCGAGCGCCGAAGCGGGCAAACTGTTCGACAAGGCCCGTGCCGCGTTCAAGGCCAACAACTTCGCCGAGGCCTGCCCGGCCTTCGAGCAGAGCTACGTGCTCGAGCCCGCGCTGGGCACCTTGCTCAACCTGGGCGCCTGCCTCGAGAAGCAAGGCCGCTTCGCCTCCGCGTGGATTCGATACAACGACGCGGTGAGCTGGGCCCTGCGCACCCACGAGGTCGATCGCGAGGAGTTCGCCCGCAAGCTCTCGAACGCGGTCAAGCCCAAGGTCTCGTGGCTGGCGGTCTCGGCCAGCGAAGACGTCGACCTGAAGCTCGATACCCAGACTGTGCGCGTCACGCCGACGCCCATCTCGCTGCCGATCGACCCCGGCTTGCACGCGCTGGTCGCCGAGAAGCCCGGCTATGAGAAGTGGTCGGCGAACGTCGAAATCGTGCAGCCCGGCACCACCAACACCCAGAAAATACCGCAGCTCAAGCCGCTGACGCTCTCGGCGGTGACGCCTCCGCCTCCGCCGATGCCGGTGGCCGAAGTGAAGATGGAGCCCACCCCGTGGACGGCGCCTCCCGCGCCTCCGATTGACCTGACGCCCTCGCCTGACCTGTCGGTGGCCAAGAAGGCGCCCGCCGCCGGTTCGACCCGCGGTGCCGGCATCGCGCTGATTGTGACCGGCAGCCTGGTGACCGTCGCCGGGGCCGTCGGCCTCGGCTGGAGCAGCGCCACCTACAGTGCGTTGCAAGCCCAGCGCATCAACGTCTTGCCGCCGGCCAGCTACGTCTCGAAGGCCGATTACGAAGCCATCAAGTGGGTCTACCCCGCGTCGTGGGTCGGGGTCGGCGTGGGCGCGGCGGCGATCATCACCGGTGCGGTGCTCGCGGCGAAGAAGCCCGCAGCCGTCACGCTCTCACCATCGGTCGGGCCCAACGGCGCGGCGATGACCCTCAGCGGTCAGTTCTAAGGGCTGAGGGCACCGATGACATTTTTCAAGCAGCTGGCAGTGGTGCTCGGCCTCGCGTTCGTCGGCGCGGGCTGCCTCGACCTCGATGACAAGAACTACCGATTTCCCGCTGAAGGCGCCGGCGGTGGCTCGGGTGGCGGCGCAGGCGGCGGTACTGGTGGCGGCGCGACCGGCGGCGGTACCGGCGGTGGGGGTGGCAAGCGCGACGGCGGCACCGGCGGAGGCCTCGGTGGCGGGAGTGGCGGCGGCACCGGTGGCGGGGGTGGTAGCCTGCCCGACGGCGGCTTTGGCGGTGGTGGCGGCCCCCTCGATGGGTGCCTGGTCATCACGCCGAACCCGGTCGACCTGGGCACGATCAAACGCGGCTGCAACTCACCGTCGAGGCGCTTCGTCGTCTACAACACCTGCGCGAGCACCCGATCGGTGACCCTGCGCGCGATTGCGTTCACCAGCAGCGCCGGCGAGCCCGCGGGCGGCCCCAACTGCGCGGGCGGCGCGGCGTGCCCCGAGTTCTTTCTCACCGAGACCCCGAGCATTCCCACTGGGGGTCTGGTGCTCAAGAGCGGCGGCGCATCGGTCGCCTTTCAAGCCAAGTACGCGCCGATCAACCTCGGCACCGACCTGGGCGACCTCGCCGTCACCACCACCGAAGACGGCAAAGACCTCAGCTACCCCGTGCACTTGCGCGCGACCGGCGACACCGGCGGCGATCAAGTCGATACGTTCGTGCAAATCGGCCAAGCCAAGGCCGACGTGCTGCTGGTGGTCGACGATTCTGGCTCGATGGAAGACAAGCAGATCAACCTCGCCAACAACTTCGCCGCCTTCATGCAGTACGCCACCAGTGCGAGCGTCGACTTTCAAATCGGCGTCACCAGCACCACCGTCTCGAACGATGCCGTCGCCGACGCGGGGTGCCTCCCCGTCTTCGGCTGTACCGGTTTCCCCGGGTCATCTTCACTCGCGCCGGGCGGCCGGCTCTATCGCAACGCCGACGCCGGCATCGACCCCATCTTGACGCCCCGCTCGCACAACCCGCAGGCCACCTTCAGCGCGATGGTCAAGCTGGGCACCGCAGGGAGCGGCATCGAGGAGGGCTTGGAGACCGCCACCCTGGCGTTGACTGAACCGTTGCGCAGCCGCGAGAACAAGGGGTTCGTGCGCAGCGACGCCAACCTGGCCATCGTCATCGTCTCAGACGCGAGCGACCAGTCGCCGCAAGCGATCAGCTACTACCAAGACCTGCTGGTCAACGTGAAGGGCGTCAACAACCGCAGCAAGTTCACCTTCAATCACATCGGCCCCTACCTCATGACCGCGCCGACCAACTGCCCCTACGACACCGACAACGACCCGGCCCGGTACAAGGCGATGGTCGACTTCACCTCGGGCGTCTCGGCTGAAATCTGCTCAGCCGATTGGGCCGCTCCACTCACCCGCCTGGGCGACATCGCGTTCGGCTTTCGCACCGAGTTCTTTCTCAACGGCGTGCCCGACCTGACCCACGGCAACACCCTGACGGTGCGCCGCAACGGGGGCCTGCAGGCGCTCGCGTTGACCTGCCCGACGAACAGCCAGAGCGTGGTGTGCTTCGACTCGAAGTCGAACTCGATTCGTTTCGACACCGCCTCGGCCCCCAAAGGCGGAGACACCATCACCGTCAGCTACTCGACCGGCTGCCTCTAACGCCGTACTAGAGCGGCCGGGCCCGGTGGAGCGCGTCGGCCAGCGCGTCGAGGGTGATGGGCTTGCTCAAGAAGTCATTGACCCCGGCGGCCTTGGCCGAGGTCTTGTCTTCGTCCATCGCGTTGGCGCTCAGGGCGATGATGGTGGGCTGAGAAATCAACTGCTCGCGAATCAGCCGGGTGGCCTCGATGCCGTCCATCACCGGCATCTGAATGTCCATCAGCACCACGTCCCACGGCGTGGTCTTCAGCTGGGCCAACGCTTCGGCGCCATTGTTCACCACCAGGCAGACCACGCCCAGCCGCTCGAGCAAGCGCTCGGCGACCTTCTGGTTGACGCGGTTGTCTTCGGCGATCAACACCCGCAGGCCTTCGAGCGGCTTGGCCGGCTTGACCCCCGCCCTTGGCGTCATCGCCCCCGCGGTGCGCGGCTGGTCGGCGTCGTAGCGGAGCGTCGCGGTAAAGGTGCTGCCCTGGCCCAGCTCGCTGGCCACGGTCACCTCGCCCTGGTGCAGCTCGCACAGGCGCTTGACGATGGCGAGGCCCAGGCCGGTGCCACCGAAGCGGCGGGTGGCCGAGGGGTCGACCTGGGTGAAGGCCACGAAGAGGGCCGAGCACTGCTCGGCGGTCATGCCGATGCCGCTGTCTGTGACCTCGATGCTGAGCGCGGGCACGTGCCAGCGCAGGGTTACCCGCACCTCGCCGCGGTCGGTGAACTTGAGCGAGTTGCCGATGAGGTTGGTCAGCACCTGGGTCAGCCGGAGCGGGTCTCCGAGCAGGGTGTCGGGCAGGTCGGGGCCCGCGTGAAAGCGCAGCTCGATGTGTTTGGCCACTGCCTTGGGCGTGAGCAAGCGCTCGAGCTGCGCCATCACGTCGCGCGGCGAGAACGCGACCCGGTCGAGCCGCATCGCGCCCGCTTCTATCTTGCTCAAGTCGAGCAGGTCATCGAGCAGCACCAGCAGGCCGTTCGATGATTCACGCACCGTCTCGAGGTAGTCGCGGTGCGCCGGGTTCAGCTGGTCGCGGAGCATCAGGTCGGTGAGCCCCACCACTGCGTTCATCGGCGTTCGCAGCTCATGGCTCATGTTGGCGAGAAACGCGGTCTTGACCCGGGTGCCCTCGAGCGCCGCGTCGTACGAACGGCTGAGCTCTTTCTGAGCATGCGAGCGCAGCTTCACTTCGGTCTCGAGCAACGCCGCGGTTCGTTCGAAGTCGTGCCGCTCGGCCTCGCGGGCCCGCATCGCCGCGCGAAATTGATGGTGCATCCACGCTCCGGCGAAGGCCGCCATCGCGATGGTGACGACCGAGCCGACCCCCACCTGCCAGGTGCTCTGCGCGGGCAGCTGCGGCAAGCGACCGCTGACCTCGAGCAGCACGAGGGCCGCACCCACAGAGGCCGCGCCGAGCGAGGCGATCACCGCGCCCCCGACGCCGAACATCAGCGCTGCGGCGTAGACGATTGAAATGGAGCTGAAGTAGCTCGCGCTGCGAATGCCGCCGCTCTCGAGGCTGCTGACGAAGCAGAGCCCGAGCAACCCGATGAAACAGATCCACGTGACGTGGCGCAGCGAGGCGGCGCGCACCAGCTGGGTCAGGGTGAGGAGCACCATCGCCCACCCCGCCACCCACATCACCACGCCCCAGCGTTGGTTGAGGGCGGCCACCAGCAGCGACGAGGCCGAGGTGCTCGCAACCGCAATCAACAACAGGCTTTTTATCAGGCGCCGCGCCTGATCGTCATTCTTGAGATCGCCTGAGAAAAAGAGCTCCACGGGGTTGTTCTAGACCGTAACTGCCCCGGCCCTGGTGATCACGCTGCAGTCGCGTTGAACCGCTTACGTCTCACCACACGCAGTTTGGTTGGTTCTGGGCAGAGGGGAGATTACTGTTCGCGCCGTGTCTGACTCCATGAGTGAGTTGTTGGTGCGTTTTCGCCGTGACCCCGGCACGAGGGTCGCGTTCGCCTGCCCGGTGCTGATCTGGGAGGCCCCCGCCACCACCGGCGGCGAGCACTGGGAGCGCACCCGGGGTCACAACGTCGCAACGCCGCTCGCCGGCGACCCTCGCGTGTTTCGGGTCGAGAAGGGCGCCAAGGCCAACAACGCCTTCGCCTTTGGCGTCACGTTGGGTCGGGTCGACACCAACGACCTGGTGCTCGAAGACGATTCGGTCAGCCGCTTTCACGCCTTTCTGAAGCTCGATGAGCGCACCCAGACGTGGATGCTGACCGACGCCGAGTCGAAGAACGGCACCTGGCTCGACGGCAAGAAGGTCGAGCCCAACCAGGGCGTGGCGGTCAAAGACGCCTCGCTCCTCAAGTTCGGTGACGCAACGCTCAAGTTTCTACTCCCAGCGTCATTCAAGAAGCTCATCGACGCCGCGATGTGAGTCTGTGTAGGGCTATCGACGGCTCTGGCCATCATGCTAGGTGCTCGCGCCGATGCGCTTCTCCCGATGGGTCTTCGTGTCGCTGGTGTTTCTCTGTACCGCCCTCGTCATGGGCTCTGGGTGTGGGCCCGGGGCAGAGCTTTCGCTCAGAGCCGACGACGACTCGACGCAAGGTGCGCGCGCGCTCAAGGGCACGGGGTTGCGCCTGATGACCGGCAACCTGAGCAGCGGCAACGGCCAGAGCTACACCCCGGGGCAGGGCGCCCGAATTTTTCAAGGCTGTCACCCCGACGTGGTGCTGATTCAGGAGTTCAACTACGGCAACGACAGCCCGACCGACATGCGGGCCTTCGTCGACGCGACCTTCGGCACCAGTTTCTCGTACGTGCGCGGAGCCGCCACCCAAATTCCCAATGGCGTCATCAGCCGCTACCCCATCATCGCCAGCGGAGATTGGGACGACCCGAAGACCACCAACCGCGAGCTGACCTGGGCGCACATCGACCTCCCGGGGCCCAATGACCTGTGGGCGGTGAGCGTGCACCTGCTGACCTCGGGCGCGGCAGAGCGCCAGAGCGAAGCCACGGCGCTGGTGAAATACCTGCAGGCGAACGTGCCGGCGAATGATTACGTGGTCATCGGCGGCGACTTCAACGTCGGCTCGCGAACTGAAGGCGCGGTGAAGACCCTCGACTCGACGGTGGTGACGACGGGCCCGTGGCCGGTCGATGCCAAGGGCAACGGCAACACCAACGCGGGGCGAAACAAGCCGTACGACTGGGTGCTGGTCAGCCCGGGCCTCTCGGCGTTGGCGGTGCCGACCGTGATTGGCAGCCACACGTTCAATGACGGCTTCGTGGCCGACACGCGGGTTTTTACGCCCATCGCCGAGCTCGCTCCCGCGCTGGCGAGCGATTCGTCGGCGCCGAGCATGCAGCACATGGGCGTGGTGCGTGACTTCGACCTGGGGGTGGTGGTGCAGCCGCCCGACGCGTCGGTGAGCGTGACGTCTCCCAATGGGGGCGAAGTGCTCACCGTGGGAGCGACCCAGACGATTACCTGGCAGAGCACCAACGTGTCGGCGGTGAACGTGGCGTACGCGGCCGATGGAGCGGGCTTCGTGACGGTGGCCTCGAACGTCTCGGCCGCGCTGGGCTCGGTGAGCTGGCAGGTGCCGGGGCCGGCGACGAGCAAGGGCGTCATCGCGATCACCGACGCGGCGAACGCGGCGACGAGCGACCGGTCAGATGCGGCGTTCACCGTGCACGCAGCGGCCTCGCTGCACCTCGATTCTCCGAATGGGGGCGAAGTGCTGGCAGCCTCGTCGACGCAGAGCATCACCTGGTCGTCGGTGGGCGTGAGCACGGTCGACGTCGCGTACGCGGCCGATGGCGTGACCTTCACCCGCGTGGCGAGCGGAGTGCCGGCGAGTACTGGCACCCTCGCGTGGGTGGTGCCGTCGGCGCCGACGACCTCAGCGCGGGTGCGGGTCTCAGACGCAGCGACCGGCACGCTCAGCGATGTGTCTGACGGCGCATTCACGGTGACCGTGGCCACGGCGGCGGCGCAGCTCATCATCAACGAAGTGTTGGCCAACGAGCCCGGCAGCGACCCGGCTGGAGAATTCGTCGAGCTGGTCAACGTGGGTGGGCAAGCGGCTGACCTCTCGGGGTGGACGCTCTCTGACGCGAGCACCGTGCGGCACACCTTCGCGGCGGGCAGCGCGCTGGCGGCGGGGGCGAGGCTGGTGGTGTTCGGCAAGCTGACCGCAGCTCCAGCGGGCCTCACCGCGGTTGGCGCCTCGACGGGCACGTTGGGGCTGACCAACGGCGGCGACTCGGTGAAGTTGGCTGACCAGCGCGGGGCGAGTGTCGATGCCGTCACCTATGCGGCGTCGCTGGCCTCAGTCGATGGCGTGTCGATGAATCGTTCGCCCGACCGCACGGCCGGGGCGACGTTCGTGCTGCACACGCAGCTCTCGAGCGCGTCGAGCTCACCGGGCACCGCTCCGTAACGCTACGCCAGCCCTTGGGGCTTCTCGTTCGGCACCGCCTGAATCACGATTTGCATGCCGTGGCGGCCCAGGTCTTCGAGCTGCTCGCGCTCACCCGGTGACAGATACACCGATCGCGACACCGCGCTGCGCCCCGGAGCCGCGTGCACGTTGCCCAGGTTCAACAAGCCATCAGGCAACCCGTGCTCGCGCCCCGATACCACGCCCGACACATCGCGAAAGAGCACCATCGTTCGCACCGCGTCGGCGGCGAGGCCCACGAAGTCGACCAGGCCGATGCGCTGGGTGACGATCTCAACCGAAGACGGTACGGCCAGCCCCATCGCAGCCTTGGCGAAGTCGTCGACCGCGGTCTCGTCGTCGGCAACCACCACGCGCCGCACGTTTAGATACGGCAGCCAGGCCTCGATGACCTGACCGTGAATCAGACGGCTGTCCACTCGGCTGAGCACGATCACGACGCGATGACTCCTGCCCCCCGGGTCGAAAGGTAACTCACCGGGCCCGCCACCATCAGGAAAAGCGCCATTCTCTCGGCTGTTTCAACCTGACAAGATGCGCCCGCCCATGACCCGAGCCGCCTTGATTGCAGTGTGCCTGTCGGCCGCCGGCTGCGGAGTCGACAAGAGCGAGCTCTTTCTCTCCGCCGCTCCAGGGCAAATACAGGCGACTGGCCAGGCCACCACTGTCACCGTCGACGCGGTTGGCCCTTCGGGCGGGCCCGGTGAAGGCTCGGTCACGCTCGCCAACTCGGCCGGTGTGTTGAAAGAGACGACGTTGCCGCTGAGCGCTGGCTCGGCCCACACGACGTACTCGTGCCTGAGCAACTGCGGCAGCGCAGCCACCATCACCGCCACCTGGCGCGCTGGCTCGCGTACCGTCACGGCAGAGCTGCTCGTTCGCTTCGTCGCGCCCGGCACCGACGCCGGTCAGTCGGTCAAAGATGCTGGAGGCACCTCCTCAGATGCCGGGCCCTCGGCCGATGCCGGTCACGTGACGCCCCCCGCAGCCGACGCTGGCGCTGATGCCGGCATGGCGCCCTTCGTCGCGGGCGACGCGGTGTTGATTGGCCTGGTCGATGGGCCGAATCACTTTGGCGTTCAGACCCTCGGCACCGACTCCGTCGCGTTGGGGTTCAGCGGCGCGCCTGATCAACTCGCACTCACCGCGCGAGGCCTCACGTACCGGCGAGGCGCGGCGGTCTTTCTGTTCGTCGCTGACCCGCTCGAGCTGGGCGTCGATGGTGGGTGGCAGAGCCCGGCGATGCCCGAGGCGAATGATCTGCCCGTCGAGAGCGAGTGCGCCGTCGACGCGGGCGTCGTGCGCTACGTGCCCGGCTCGGGCGACGAGCTGTGGTTCGTCTGCACTGACGGCTCGCTGCGGCGCAACCCCGGTGGCAACACGTACCCCTTGCTGCCCAGCGACGTCTTCATCAGCGGCAGCGCAGGCGTCGCGCTGCTCGCTCGAGACGGAGGCCTGGTGCTGCAAAGCGCGGCCGGCAATGTGACTCCGCTCGCCTGGGGCCTTGGCCTGACCCTGGGCAGCACCTCGACCCGCGCCGACCTGACCGGCTTCGAGTTCGCATACCCTGTCGACGGCGGGTGCCGGGTCGGGCGCTCGAGCCTGGCAGGTGCCTTCACCGACTTGGGCCCGCTGGCCTCGGTACCCACGACCTACGAGCAGGCCCCGGGTATCTGCCTTGCGAGCCACCTCGAGAGCCACGCGAGAGACGCTGGCGTCACCGCGCTGCTGCCGGCCAAGAGCGCCGCCGATCAGACCTGGCTCTTGCTGCGCCGGGGCCCCGTGGGCACGACGCCGATTCTTCAGCTCTCGACGCAGCCGTCGAGCTTCGGCGACCCAATCGACCTGCACCTGCAGTCGGCCGCGGGCTTCGGCGTGGTGATTCGCCAATGAGCGCCACCGCATCGTACCAAGGCATCGGCGCAAGCCCCGGAGTCGCCGTCGGGCAAGCCTACGTGCTCGACAACCGCAAGGTGCGCACGCCGAAGGTGAAGCTGAACCTCGAAGAGGTCGAGCCCGAGGTGATGCGCTTCAAGACGGCGATTGAGCTGAGCGACCGGCAGCTCGAAGAAATCAAAGACCGCCTGGCTGGCACCGATGGAGCCGAGCACGCCCTGATTCTCGAGGCGCACCGCTTGATGCTGCACGACCCGATGTTCATCGTCGAGGTCACCCGGTTGGTGCGCGAAGACTTCATCAACGCCGAGTGGGCGGTGCGCCGGGTCGGCCGCCGGTTGCGCCACCAGTTCGACAACCTCGAAGACGAATATTTTCGCGAGCGGCGCAGCGACATCGAGTTCGTCGCCGACCGCCTGGTGCGAAACCTGTTGGGAGAAGTCGTCGACGAAGACCTCGAGGCGCCCGCCGGAGCCATCGTGGTCGCGCACGACATTTCTCCGGCCGACGCCGCGATGTTGCTGCGCCGCGGAGCCATCGGTGCCTTCGTCACCGACATCGGAGGCCAGACCAGCCACACCGCCATCGTGGCCCGCGCCCGTGAGGTACCCGCGGTGGTCGGCTTGGGCCGGGCGTCTGACGCGATTCGCACCGGAGACATCGTCGCGGTCGACGGCCGCCGGGGCTTCGTGCTGGTCAACCCCAGTGAACCGCAGCTCGCCCTGTTTCGCGAGACGATGCGGCAGCAGCAGGTCAGCGAGGCCAGCGCGCTCAAGACCGCGGTGCTGCCTTCGGTCACCCAAGACGGGCACAAGCTCACCCTCAACGGCAACATGGAGTTTCCCGAGGAGATCCCCTCGCTGCTGGCGCACGGCGCCGAGGGCATCGGGCTCTACCGCACCGAGTTTCTGTTTCTCGACCGCACCACCGCGCCGACCGAAGAAGAGCACTACGAGTCGTACAAGCAGGTGCTGCAGGCGATGGGCGGGCGGCCGGTGACCATTCGCACGCTCGATTTGGGCGGCGACAAGGTGCCGGGCAAGAAGCCCGAAAAAGAGACCAACCCGGCGATGGGCCTGCGGGCCATTCGGTACTGCCTCTCGCATCGCGACATGTTCAGGGTGCAGCTGCGC
Organism: Archangium sp.; assembly: GCA_031367385.1. Classification (GTDB taxonomy): domain Bacteria; phylum Myxococcota; class Myxococcia; order Myxococcales; family Myxococcaceae; genus JAEUJT01. The sequence goes on from JANLPS010000360.1 coordinate 15,755, forward strand.
GCGCTGCTGCGGGCGTCGGCGCACGGCAACCTGCGCATCATGTTTCCCCTCGTCAGTGGGCCGGGCGAGCTTCGTGAGGCGCGCAGCGAGCTCGAGGCGTGCCGCAGCGAGCTGTCACGGCAGGGTGTGCCGATGGGCAAGCGCACGCCAGTCGGCATCATGGTCGAGACCCCCAGCGCCGCGTGGATCGCCGACCGCCTGGCGCAAGAGGCCGACTTCTTCAGCATCGGCACCAACGACTTGATTCAGTACTCGCTGGCCATCGACCGGCAGAACCGTGACGTGGCGTACCTGTACCGGCCGCTCCACCTGGCGATTTTGCGCTCGGTCGAGGCGATCGTGAAGGCGGCCAAGGCGGCCAACATCCCCGTGGCGATGTGCGGTGAAATGGCGGGCGACCCGAACCTGACCCTGATGCTGCTGGGGTTGGGCCTCGACGAGCTGTCGATGACGGCCGGCCAGGTGCCCTCGGTCAAACGCATCGTGCGCGCGGTGAGTTACCTCGACGCGAAGGCCGTGGTACGCGACGCGATGGAGCTGACCACCTCAGAAGAGATCGAACGCTTCGTGAAGGTGGAGATGGATCGGCGGTTCGCGACCAGCACCGGGGCCGACCCTTCGTGACCGGGCGGCTGGGCGAGCTGCAGGCGGCCCACGACATCGAGCTGTTGCGAGGTCGCCCGTGGCTGCTGCGCCGCAAGTGGTCGCGCATGGCCAAGTCGTCGTTCGCGTTTCTTCGCGGTTCGGCTCCGTTGTGGGCTGAGCTGTTGCGACGACACCCCGCGTTTCTGCGAGGCATACCTGGCAAAGGGCCGATCATCGGTGACCTGCACCTGGAGAACTTCGGCACCATGCGCACGGCGCGCGGCATGGTGTTTCAGATCAACGACTTCGACGAGACCTTCGTCGGGCCCTGGGCCTTCGACGTGCTGCGGTTGATGACCAGCATCGTGCTGGCCCGCTCCGAGCTCGGGGTACCGGGCACCTTCGTGCTGACGTTGGCAGAAGCGGTGCTCGATGGGCACGAGCTGGCGATGGGCAAGGGGCGGCTGGCGGCTCCTGAAGCGATACACCGGGTCATCGCGGGCGGTGAGCTCGCGGGCCACAAGACGCTGCACAAGCGCTTCGGTGAAGAGGGCCGGTTGGTGCGCGACCCCGAGAAGACGCCCGAGGCGCCGGCGGCGTTGCGCAAACAGCTGCCCGCGACGCTTCGAGAATGGCAGGCGGGGTTGCCCGAGAAGCATCGACCGGCCGACGCGGCGCTCGAGATACTCGACTGCACGCGGCGGGTGGCGGGCACCGGCTCGCTGGGTGTCGAGCGGCTGCAGGTGCTGATTCGCGGCGAGAAGCACCCGTGGCTGCTGACGGTCAAAGAGGTGCGCGGCAGCCCAGCTGACCCGAAGCCCGCCTCAGCCGAGCGGTTGGTCGAGCTGATGCGGCGGTGCCTGCGAGAAGCCCCGCTGTTGCTGGGCGCCTCGAGGCTGGGCCCGCTGCCGGTCATCGTCAGCCGCACTGGCCCGGGTGAAGACAAGCTGGCGGTCGATGCGTACGAGCGCACCCAGCTGCTGCCGATTTGCAGGTACCTCGGGTACTTGACCGGTGACGTGCACGCGCAGGGTGCCAGCAGCCGGGTGCGCTGGTCGGCGAAGCACCGCAAGCACCTGTTCGACGTGGCGATTGAGCTGGCTGGGTTGCACCAGCAAGCCTTCTTGGAGTTCTGCCTCTTCGCGGTCGCCCTGCGCCCGTAGGTCGGGGGCGGGGTGCGTGTACGCCACCGGCTTACCGACGCACCCTGGCGGGAGCGCACCCCGCAGCCTACAGTTTTGCGTCGTCACACGGCGGGGCGGACGGCCATAGGTACCCCTGCCCCAAAGGAAGACCAATGCGAACACTGCTAGCAATCGCCTTCTGTCTGGGGGCTACGTCGTGCAACTGCGGCCCGACTGGCGGCAACGAAGACGCCGGAGGGACTGGCGGAGGCACGGGCGGCGGCTTGACGGGCGGGGGCGCGGGGGGAGGCACGGGCAGCGACGCAGGCTCGGCGGGCTCCGACGGCGGGGGCGGAGGCTGCCTGCCGGGCAACCCATCGCTCGTGCTGACGCCCAGCGGTACGCAGGTCACGGTCGGCTCCGGTGCGCCAGCGCCGATCGCCTTCAGCGCGACGGCCGGAGCGAGCACCAACGTGACGGCCAAGCTTCAGTGGGCCTCGACTCGCGGCGACGATACGCCTGCGGGTCGCTTCACCGCACCGGGCACCTATCAGCCCGAGCCCGGCACCGGTGGTGTGGTGACCATCTCGGCGACCGACGGCTGCCAGACCGCGACCACGACACTCACCCTGAAGCTCAACTCGACCTACCGCGACCCGGGCACCGCGGTGACCAGCCGGTTTGACGGGCCGGTGGTCACCGTTTCGAGCAAAGTGCCCACGGTCGTCTACCCCAGCGACCAGACCCGGTTTCCGCGCAACATCTACAAGATCCTCTTTCAGTGGAAGAAAGGGGGTAACGATTTCTTCCGCCTCACCTTCGATGGGCCGTACTCGAAGACGGTGGTCTACTCCGATGGCGCCAACCTTCAGTGCCAGGCAGCGAGCACCTCAGGTTGCCTGGAGACCGATCAGGCGATTTGGGCCGCGATCGCCGGCGCGAACGCGGGCGCGACGACGACCCTGACCATCGACGGGGTGACCGCCTCAGACGCGAACGTGTACCGCTCAGCCAGCATTCAGCTCGGCTTCTCGAAGCGCGACGTCAAGGGCGCGATTTTCTATTGGTCGACGACGGCGGCTGGCATTCGGCGCGCGTCGGTCTCTGACCTCGAGCCCGAGGCCTACGTGGTCGCCAAACCGACAGCGACCGTGTTGCCCAATGGCGGCGGCTCGGTGAAGTGCGTCGCCTGCCATACCGTCTCGCGCAGCGGCAAGAAGATCGCCGCGTTCACCCAGGCCGCGGCCACCGGCGAGTTCGTCTTCGACGTCACCCTCCAACCCCCTCCGGCACCCGTCATCACCACCCAGATGAGCACCGCCAAGGGCTTCGCGACGTTTCGAATCGATGATCAACGCGTCGTCTCGACCGTCGGCAATCTGCTGGCCGAGTTCGACGCCAACACGGGCGCCAAAATCACCAACCTGCCCGGAGTGACCTCGGCCACCAACCCTGACTGGTCGCCCGCCAACACCGAGCTCGCCTATTCAGACCAGGGCGGCGACTCGCCGGGCAACGCCAACCTCAAGTCGATCGCCTACGCGAGCGGGGCCTGGGGCGCGATTCGCACACTCGTGCCGGCGGCGGGGTCGACCAATCTCTTTCCCAGCTTTTCGCCCGATGGTGCGTACATCGCGTACGCGAGAGGCAAGGGCGGGCACGGCGACAAGACCTTGCAGCTGTGGCTGGCCAAGGCCGATGGCACGGTGCCACCGGTCGAGCTGGTCACCGCGAACCGAATCGTCAACAGCGCTCTCACCCTCGGTCAGCACGAGAACACCATGCCGACCTGGGCGCCGCCCGGCGACCTGCTGTGGGTGGCCTTCAACTCGGTGCGGCCCTACGGCGTCGTGTACCCCAGTGGTGGCACGCAGCAGATCTGGGTGACGGCGATCGACCCGACCAAGCTGGGTCAGCGCGGCCTCGACGGCGGAGTGCTCGACCCGAGCTACCCCGCGTTTCGCTTCGCGTTTCAGGCCTTGAACGAGAACAACCACCGCGCCTTCTGGACGCTCGATGTGCGAGACCCACCTCCAGATGCGGGGCCGGTGTGCGGCAGCCAGGGCGTCGTCTGCGGAGCGGGGAGCGCCTGCTGTGGCGGGCTCACCTGCCTGCCCGGCGGGCCGCTCGGCCAGAGCTGCCAGGCGCCCAGTGATGGCGGCACCGCCGCGTGCCTCGGGGTCGGTGAAGCGTGCAGCCAGACCGACGGGCCAGCCTGTTGCAGCCTCTCGTTTTGCGACGTGGGGCCCGACGGTGGCCTTGGCTGCAACTCGCTGATCAACTGACGCGGGCGGCAAAGGCTGGCGACCCGAGTCGACAGTTGGTCGCGAGTGCTTCATTGTAGCGCTCGCCATGTGCCGTCTGTTTGCAGTGTTGGCGCACGAACCGGTTCGGGTCGATCGCGCATTCGCGGCGCTCAAGCGCCAGGCCCTCGAGCACAAAGATGGGTGGGGCGTGGCGGTCTTCTACCCGGGCCAAGAACCGCAGCTCGAGGTGAGCATCACGCCGGCCAGTACCTGCACCCGCTTCAGTCAGCTGGGCGATGAGCTGGCGACGAAGAGCCTCTTGGTGCACCTGCGGCTCGCCTCAGTCGGCACGGTGCGCACCGAGAACGCGCACCCGTTCTTCGCGAATGGGTTCGCCTTCATGCACAACGGCACGCTGCGGGAGTTCTCAACCCACCGAGAGGCGCTCGAGGCCCGCATTGCGCCGATGTGGCGGGCCCAGCTGCGGGGCGAGACCGATTCAGAGCGGTGCTTCGCGCTCTTCTTGACCCTGCTGGGCGACGCGCGAGGGCTCGAGCCGATGGCACGCGCGGCGGCCGAGGTGATGAAGCTGTGCTCGCAAACCTGCGACGCAAACCTGGCGGCCGACGTGCCGAGGTCGGCGATGAACTTCATGGTGACCGACGGCAGCCAGATGGTGGCGACGCGGCGAGGGCGAACGCTGTTTCACACCTCGAAACCAGGCTCGCACTTCGTCGCCAGCGAGGCGCTCTGGCCAGAGAACGAGTGGCTCGAAGTGGCAGAAGACTCGGCGCTGCTCATCGATTCATCGCTCGAGGCGCGGCAGGTGCCGCTGAGCCAACTGGCTTGAGAAAGCAGCCCTTTGGTTCAGGGCCAGCAGAGCAGCTTGCCGAAGACCCTGCGTGACTCACCGGGGTTCGCGGTGATCGTCTCCAGGTGTTGAATGCAGGCTGCATGCATCACCTTCACTTCGTGCGACCCCGGCGTGACCTGAATCGTCACCGGCGCGAGGCCCGCATCAACGTCGTCGATCAGCACGAACCCCCAGGGGAATGAGTCGACCTCGAGCGTCACCATGGGCTGACCCGCATCGATGGGCTCGACGGGTATCGGTTTCAGCTCGAAGCGCATCACGTCGGCGGGTTTGGGTTGCGGCCAGACGCTGAGGTCGACGGGCAGATAGCCAGGCAGCTCGAGCAGCAGGCCCCAGACCACGTTCGACGGAGCCTCGAAGGTGACCGGAGAGCGACCGACCGGGTGATGGTTGAGTGAAACCACGGCGTCGGGTGGCTCGGTCTGCACGACGAACGTTCTGCGGGTCGAGGGGGCAGCAGGGCCGGCGTCGCTGGTCTCGAGCACGAATTCTTGCGGCTCGGTGGGTTCAGGCGGCGCCGTGACCACTGCGGCATCGATGGGCTCTTCCACCGCAGCGGGCCGTGGAGCCCCGGCATCGACTGCGGCGGGTGGCGGTGTTTTGCGGCAGCCCAGCGTCGACGCCAGAAGCATGAGCGTCAGGCTCGTTCGCGTTCGATTGGGGTGCTGCGCTTCACGTGTTCGCAAGGCGGCCTCGGCGGAGAACGAAGGTGTCGCAGGTCAACGTCTGCGTCGAGAAGTTCTTCTCAAAGACCCTCGGGCGCCGGAGACGAGGTCACACATTCCTGCCGGTGGCCTAGAGGGCGGGGGCTTGAATGGGCTGGGGCCGTGCTCGTCACCACCAGCACCTTGGGACTGGGGTCAGCGCTCGAGCCCCTTGGCTCTGGAGCGACGGTGGTGAACCCAACGATTTCAAGGACATGGACAGTGGGGGCGAGGGGCTCGCGCGAAGAAGCTGGGAGCGCAGGGCTCGTAACCTTTCAGTCACCCCAACCGTGAAGTGGCCATGAGCGACGATACACACCTCGACGTAGCGGTCATCGGAGCGGGGTTGAGCGGTCTGGCCACGGCTGCCTTGCTCGCGCGCGCGGGCCGAACAGTCACCGTCTTCGAAGCCAGCGCCCACCTCGGAGGCCGCGCCCAGAGCCCGCGGCTCAACGGCCTGCCCGTGAACATGGGCCCGCACGCCCTCTATCTCGGAGGCGCCGCGTTCGAGGTGCTCACCGACCTGGGCCTTCGACCACCCCTCAAGCCTCCGACGGCCCGCGGGTACTTCGTGATCCGCGACGGAGTGCTCTCTGCGATGCCCTCGACACCGTGGTCGATGCTCTCGACCTCGCTGCTCACGGTCACCGAGCGCTTCTCACTCGCGCGGGTGCTCATGCCCCTCATCGCGGGCTCCATCTCGGCGCAGAATGATCAATCGCTCGCTCAGTGGCTCGACCAGGTGGCCCCATCGCCGAGCGTGCGCGCGTTGCTCGAGACCCTGTTTCGGCTCACCACCTATACGCACGCGCCGACCCACCTCAGCGCCGCGGTCGCGTGCCGTCAGCTCCACGTGGCGTTGCGCAAGAACGTGACCTACGTGCCGTTCGAGACCCTCGTCTCGTCACTGGCGGCGCTGCCTGGTGTGACCGTGCGCTTTTCAAAACCCCTTCGCTTTGTCGATGAAACCGGCCGGCTCGAATTCGACGACGAGACCCTGCACGCGCGTGACGTGGTGCTCGCGCTGCCGATCGAGGCGACGATGAAGGTGCTCCGCAGCGAGACGCTGGCGGCGTTTCACCGCACCGCGGTGCCTGCAAAGGCCGCCTGCCTCGACGTGGTGCTCTCCAGGCTCACCACGCCGCGACAACGCCTGGTGCTGGGCCTCGGCGAGCCCCTCTACGCCGCGATTCACCAGGAGCACCCAGCCCAGGTCGTCATTCAAGTCGCCAAGTACCTGTCGCCCGGTGAACGGGGCGCCGATGCGTTGCCCCAGCTCGAGCACTTGCTCGACGCCTTTCAACCTGGCTGGCGAGAGGTGCTGCTCGAGCGGCGGTTCTTGCCAGAGATGGTGGTGAGCACCGCGATACCTCTCGCGCAGAATGAGGGCCGGGGGTTTGGGGTCGAGCTCGGTGGTCAGGTGTACGCGGCTGCCGATTGGGCCGCGGGTGGCTTGCTCGCCGACGGAGGCCTCGCAGCGGCTCGCGACGTGGCGCGCCGGCTGGGGTCGGCGAATTCGAATTCACCGCTGAGGCGAAGTGCCTAAGGTCTCGCGCTGATGCCAACGCTCGCGGCCCGCCTCGAAGAGAGCCAACGACGTCACGGCGCTTTCTTGTGGGGCCTCTGCTACCGAATGACCGGCGTCGCGGCCGATGCCGATGAGCTGGTGCAAGAAACCTGGGTCAGGGCGATGAGCGCTCCGCCGGCGAGGCTCGATCTGCCCCTCGAGCCGTGGCTGACCCGCGTCGCGATGAACCTGGCGACTGACCGGCTGCGGCAGCGCAAGCAAGAGCAGTACATCGGCCCCTGGTTGCCCTCGCCGATTGACACCGAGGCCATCTCGCTCAGCGCTCCGGCGACCGCGCGGTACGAATGTCTCGAGAGCGTGAGCTTCGCGTTCTTGTTGGCGCTCGAGGTGCTGACGCCGACCCAGCGAGCGGTGCTGGTGCTGCGAGATGTCTTCGATGTGCCGGTCGCCCAGACCGCCGAGCTGCTCGAGCTGAGCGAATCGAACGTGAAGACGACCCACCACCGGGCGCGCGCCCTGCTCGAGGGCTACGACGCGAACCGGGTGGTGGTGAACCCCGACACGCAGCGGAGGTCGCGTGAGGCGCTCGAGGCGTTCTTCGCCGCGTTGATCAGCGGTGACATGGCGGCGATGACGACCCTTCTTCGCGATGACGTGAAGATCATCAACGATGGCGCTGGGCAGTACTCCGCGGCGCGAAAGATCATCGTCGGCCGCGAGCAGGTGGTGCGATTTCAGCAGCGGCTCATCGAGCTTCGCGGTGTGCCCGAGCACTACGTGGTGCGAATGATCAACGGCATGCCAGGCGTGCTGATGACCTTCGCGCAGAGCAAGCACAAGGAGCCCCCGAGATCGACCGCGAGCGCGCTGCTCGACGCAGAGGGCCGCATCATGGCGCTGATCAGCACCGTGGCCGATCGCAAGCTGACCCACGTCTCGTTTGTCTGAAAGGGTGCACGATCGATTTCAGCGGTTTGACGCACGGCGTTTCTTAAACATTGGGAGCTTTTTGACCTTGGGCCCGTGCCTCCCGGCCCAATGAATCGCCCCGTAGAATCGCTCTGCGCCTGCGGTGCGGTAGGCGGCACG